>JALHSV010000553.1 GCA_022865525.1 Thermodesulfovibrionales bacterium | reverse complement strand
CAGACGTGCTTTCATTTATCGTTATAACACTATAACGGACCAACTGATATTTCTGAAAAAAAAGCAGAACTTTCTTTTCGCACGGTTCAAATCCTGAACCCTTTACCAGAATCTCGTGGTGATAAATTGTTTTTTTAATATCCAGGTGCCTGTCTAATATGTCGTTGAACGGCATGCTATTCCCTCTTTTTCCGCATTAGATTATCAGCAATTAAACAGGCTTAAGATAGTCTCGCCGGACGTATTTTTGTCTGAATCAAAATAAGCCCCTGCACTAATGCGTAGGAACCCGTTCCTTCAATCGAATAACCTTTAGCCCCATCGATTTAATAGCTGAATCCGTCGCCTGCCGAGACTTTTCTATAAGTTCTTCCGGAGAAAAATCTTTCGTCTTATTGTAGTTTTGCTCCCTTGCCTTGTGTATCCACTCAAGAGATTTATATTTCCACTTCTCCATCACCGGACACCTCCTCTCTGCGGTATTGACTCTCTTTGGTTCTTCCGTATCGAAGATACCGCGAAGGACCGATGTGTCTATATATAGCCTCGGCTTCTTCATAATTCATATTCTATCATTTTCAGGCGTCAACTGCACTAATGCATGGTAGCATCTTCCAGAGTCAGGACAGACCAATGAATGCGCCAGGGTCCTCATGCATGGATTTTGTGCCTGAACCCCATTTGACCTCATAGCGGCGGATATGGGTATAAGCAGGGACTCAATGACCGGCAGCGGAAGAAACAGGGAAGTTGCGAGAGCGCATGCAGTTCTGGCATACATCTGGATGAGATATCTTGGCAGAAGCGGATATAAATTGGCGAAGGGTCTTAGCGTGACTCCACAGGCCTTGTATGCGTCATCGAGCCGCGTTGAAACGGATAATTTGATTCGGGGAGAAGAATTAGAACGATGGTGTACATAAAAGACCACCGAACGCACTGGGAATTTTGTTCCTGCGATGATCGGGCTACCCCCGCAGTGAGATTTTAGTGAGGCAATATACGGATGCTTTGGTTTTACTTTTTGTGCTACAGGCATATCAACTCCCCTTTTCGTTATCAAGGCTTCACTTGTGCACATGAAGATGTGACCTTGTGCCCAGTCCCTTCTATATACACAGATGCAAGCCTTACACGCGCTCCATAATTCGTAGCAAAAGCATCAAATCAAGCAGAGAGCACCGATACATGGCCGGTCTTGCGCAATCTGGACGCTGTCTTGATCACGATCTGCACGTCACGGCCCAGCCTTGTCAGGCACTCCAGCATCTTGGCTTCCGAAATGCCGCGAAACCGTCCGCGCAGCATATTGGAGAGCTTTGGCTGAGGCATGCCGAGCAGTTCTGCTGCCTGCACTTGCGTCATTCTACGGTGCTTGATAATCTCGGCAATCTTGGTCGCCAATTGAGCCTTGACCAGCATTTTTCTCGCATCAGTCATGCCAAGATCTGCATAAACATTTGCGCTACCTTTTTCGATTTCTTTCATATTTCTGCTCCTTCCGAATGGCGGCGGGCCAGTTTCAGCCTCGCCTCGATCAAATCCATGTCTTGTTTCGGCGTCTCAATACCCTTTCGTGATTTCTTCTGGAAGCAATGCAAAACATAGACTCTGTTACTGAATCTGATGGTATACACAGCACGATAGGTATTCCCGTCATCATCTTCCACCACCTCCAATACTCCGGCTGAACCAAACCCCTTGAGCGGCTTGGCCTGAGGATGCTTAAGGCTGCACTGCGCCAAATACAGAGCATAGCCAACAAGATCGACCACTTGATCCGGCATTTCCAGAAGATCCTTTTTGGCTGACGCCACCCAGAATAAGGGCTTCACTTCCTATCCGCTCCCGTTGTTAATTATACCTATATGGATATAGAAAAACAAGCCCGCCATTTCCCCGCACATTTCAGAATGTCGCTTCTTCCCTTCTTCTCCCACCGTTCTATCTCTTTCTCATCGGCACACGTTGTAAAGGCACCTGAGAGATTCAAACAACATTTTCCGCATTGTTTACAGGAAAACTCTTTTGGCGGCATATTGCGGCCTGCCCCCTTTCCGTAATCAATGCTTCACTTGTAAACAATGAAGATTTGACCCTATACCCCCTCTGGACATCTGGATGAGATATCTTGGCAGAAGCGGATATGAATTGGCGAAGGCTCTTGGCGTGACTCCACAGGCCTTGTATGCTTCATCGAGCCGCGTTGAAACGGATAATTTGATTCGGGCAGAAGAATTAGAACGATGGTGTCCATAAAATGTTGTTTAAATTGGTAACGTCCCTTATGAACGTCCCCCAAAGACCTCCTCGAAATCCCGCCAAGAAAACTAAAACCTTCAGGATTAAGCAGGCTTAAGATAGTCTCGCCGGACGTATTTTTGTCTGAATCACAATAAGCCCCTGCACTAATGTAGCAGCGACCACCGGTTTTCAGTTTGCAGCTATTCATTTCGATTGCAAAATTTTGCCTATCCCAAAATTCAGGTGGCGCACAGTCCTTCGTCAAATGCTTATACTGGCTGATTTTCGTGCATTGCTCGTAACACCTACTACTCCGCAGAGGCGAGGTGATGAAACAATTCTGCATTTTTGGTTGAAACAAACAAAAGGGACAGGACCTCTTCTGACCCTGTCCCCTTTATGCAAGCTTTAGATTGAAGAGTATGTCTAAGATCTTGATCTATTAATTATCTAACAACCCTCATTAATCTGACCGTCACAGTTGTTATCTATTGCATCATCACAAATTTCCTGAGCACCTGGGTTTATCGTTGGATCAGAATCATCACAATCACCACAGTCATAAGTCCAACCATCATGATCATTGTCAATGCAACCTATGGTGTCTAATGCATTGAGACATGCGGCTACGAATAGAGAATTACTTTGTTTTGACTCAGCATTCAAGGTTGTGGGATTAATCAGGTATGCGCCTTTATTCAGATATAAAGGACCGCACGATTTTGGCTCGTATGTCGGAGGCTTTCGAGTACTACCAGGTTTTTGACTTGT
>JALHSV010000552.1 GCA_022865525.1 Thermodesulfovibrionales bacterium | reverse complement strand
TAAGATAATATCACAAAATTTTTTATCTGACATTTGTGATTAACCTAAGGACTTAATTAAGCCATGCAGCATCTTTGATATCTCCTCGATTTCCTCATTATGCTTGGCATATTCTTCCGAGCTTAAATAACCCAGATCGTAAGCCAATAATAAATGATATTTTACCTCACCCGAGGACCCTTTGGCAATACCTGCGAACTGGCGATATTCCTTAGAGTTAATGCGATGGCTGCCCTCAAGAAGATTGGCACAGATGGACGCTGCTGAACGCCGTATCTGGCTGGTCAGCCCCCATAGCTCATATTTGGGAAATTTCTCAGTAATTTTATAAATATCTAGGGTAAGTCTATGTGCCCGCTTAAAAACAGTAAGATCTTCAGTTTTTGTTATCTTCATAAATAAGTGAAAGTGACAGCAAGAATTTAGTTTTCAGTATATTTTTCATTTTAAAATTAGTTTTTTTACCGCTCTTGTCAATGCCTTATTGAAACTATCACTGACACTAGTATTTCAAAAAATCTCTTGCTGACACTGACACTGTCACTGCCACTAATTCTACTAGGGCTTTGCTGACACTAACACTATCACTAACACTAACACTACAAGGGTTTTGCTGTCACTGTCACTGTCACTGATACCAATCTCGCCTAAGCCCTAGCTCTTAAATCGTGGTCGGGCTGACCTCTTTCTCCACTATCTTGATGATGCCGTAGGTTATGCCGGCCGTGGCGGCGGCGACCAGCGCCCAACCGCAAGGCGTGACAAAGAAACACTTGGGCGAACTGCAGCGTACCAGGTAGCCGGGTTTTTCCTCAACCTTGGGCAGGGTGAAGCAGGCCATCTGCTTTTTGGGCTTGATCTGCAGCAGGGCGTCGATATTGTAGTCGTTACCCTTGTATTGGATGCCCACAGCGTAGGTGCCGGGCAGGAGTTTCTCCATCTTGTAGGCGCCGTTCTTCTTGGTTTTTTCCGACTGGAAAGTCCGTTCGCTGGTGGTTTCCCGGAGCAGCACTATGGCGTCGATCAGGGGCTTCTTGCCGTCGTCGCCGTAGACGAAACCACGCAGCATGCCCAGGTTGTCCTGGGTTATGACGGTCAGCGGTAAAAAGGCTATGATAAAAGTAAAAATTACAAATAAACTATATTGTTTCTTCAATGCGTGTTTCATACTATTCCGCCCTCCATGGGTTTGTTGTTAATATTATAGAGTATTTTCAGTAAATTACAAGGGAAATCACATTTTATTTTATTTTTTTATGTTTTTTGACTGCTGCGCTGCTTTGATCTCAGCCATGAGGTCCATGAGGCGGTGGACATGGTCGGGGTCCTTGATCAAACGGGCGTATTTTTCGCTCATTTTGGCGTCACCGCGCTTGAGGTACGCGTAGGCCAGGCAGAAAGAGGCCTGCTCGCCGAATTCGGCGGGCAGGACCGGGCCAATCTTTTCCAGGCGCTTCACGCATTGCTTGAAATCTCCTTTCTCGAATGCCAGCAGCCCTTCCAGGAAATATTGACGCTTTTCGTCGCCGTTCATTTTGGCCATGACCTTCAATTTGGCTTCGGCTTCGGGCAGTTTTTTTGCTTTCAGCAGGTCCCAGGTTTCATAAAACAGGTTAAAAAATGGCAGGGAACCGGGCTTGGCGCCTGGTTGTCCCAGGTAATCCAGGGCGCGGACCATAATGAAGAGGTCACGTTCTATTTCTTTGGGCCTGGCCAGTTTGTCGATATCACCTCCGCCCAAAGCGGTTTTCATCTTCTCCAGCAAGGCCTTGCTCTCCCCAACTTCGCCTTTCTTGTACTGGGTCAGGGCGTAGTAAAAATAAAGCTCGGGCACGAACTCTTTTTCATCTATCAGCCCGAATTCGGCTATTTGGAAATCCTCCAGCGCTTCGTCATATTTCCCGGCAAGATAGAGCTGCTTGCCTTCGTTGAGGAGGTTTGTGTAGAAGGGGTCGGCGGCGTAGGAGACCAAATATAAACAAATAATTGAAATAAGCAGGAATAATATTTTTTTAGTCATTTTCAGCAAATCCTCCAATAATAATTCATTGTACATTAAAAGGCGGGTTGGGTAAAGGCCACAAACTCACCCCCTAGCCCCATGAAAGAGAAAGTTCGATGTTCGACGTTCGACGTTCGATGTTTAAAAAGAAAGGCAGAAGTTACATTCTCTGTTGCCTTCATCTTTACTTTTACCTTTTACCTTTTTACGTTTTCCTTTATCTTTCCTTCATATTTTGGTCAATGGGTCATTGGAATTTGGAATTTATTTGAGTTTTGGTGCTTGAGATTTGGATTTTTTGTTTTCCCCGTCACGCGTCACGTATTTCGTCTGTTTCTTCAACCTCGAACTTCCTCTTCCACCACCCCTTCAACACCGGCACCCACAACAATACATCCAACCCTTTGCCCCACGTGGCTCTGACTAAAAATGGAAAACAGCTGGCAATTCCATCCAATAAGGGTAATGTCAGGTCCCTACATTCTCCTTTTTTTTCTTTCCAATACATCAAATCCTGACATTACGGCGTCAGAAATAAAATCTTGCAATAAACTGGAATCTCCCGCCGTTTGAAATTTATTAAGATATTTAATATACAGAGGTTTTTTTTCTTGCGAAATCAGCGCTGGCGGGAAATTTTTTCGCAGCAGCATGATCTGTATCAGAAGTCTGCCAATTCTGCCATTGCCATCAGAAAAAGGATGAATTTGTTCAAAGCGTCCATGAATTTCAGAAACATGGGCAATTGTGTCTTTGACGGGAGCATTGCAATTTTTTATCAATTCTTTCATCAAGACGGGAACTTTCAAATAATTCGCGGTTGGAATATAGGCGCCCAAAATTCTTACTCCGTGATTACGGTAGGCACCGGCATCCTCGCGAATGCTGTTCATTAAAATGAAATGTAATTTTAAAACCAATCCTTGGTTCAATTTATTATTTTCAAGGACCCAAGCGAATAAATATCTCAACGCGGACTGATGGTTTTTGGCCTCCAATTGTTCGGTTAAGCTTCTATGCGGCGGGGAAACATTTTCAAAAAGTATTCCAGCCGTTTCGTCTTCGGTCAAGGTGCTGCCTTCAATCCGATTGGTGTTGTAAGTCAAGGATAAAACAAATTGCTTATGAATATCAGGGTTGGCTAAAATTTCTCTCACAATTTCAGGATGCTTTTGACTTTTTATTGTAATGACTTCTTTTTTGGCTTGAAGTAAAGTATCCGGAATAATCTTTATTCCAGCATATTGGGAATACAATTCATTTATGGCTTCTTGCTTCTTTTTTCGAGGAAGGGATTTTTCATTAATCCAGCTATTCAGGGTAGCAAAAGACACTTCCAATTGTCTGGATATTTTTTCCTGGGTTAGTCCGGAAATTCGCTGTATGAGTCTTAATTTTTCTGATATTTTCATAATGCAATTTTACACAACTTTATATAAATTGTCAAAATCATCAATCTTTATAAAGTTATCAAACGTGCTCCATTCCACTGGCCGCAGCATTGAATCGTAATTGCCTTTTCTTCACTTTTTCCTTTTACCTTTATAGTCTTTCCCTTCAACCTCGAACCTCGAACTCCTCTTCTGCCATCCCTTGACGAATTCCTCGAAAAGCAGCACATGCCCGGCGTCTGCGGGCTTATATAGGAATGGCTCCAGGTCACGCATCAAAAGCTTGAGATCGAGTTCCGCGCAACGCCGGAGCAGGGCGGCCTTGAGCCCAT
>JALHSV010000551.1 GCA_022865525.1 Thermodesulfovibrionales bacterium | reverse complement strand
GTTTCATGGAGTCAGGCCCTCGAGACTATCCTGAGCACCTTCAGCCTCGGCAAATCTGTTGAAGGAAATATTATAAAGATTGCGCCGCATACTATTTTTACCAAGGAGAGCGAGGATAAAGCGAAAGCACAGGAAGCGTTATCGCGGGCTGAACCTCTTGAAACAAAAATATTCAACGTCAGTTATGCAAAGGTGAAGGATGTGGAGGCTGCTATAAAGAACGCCAAACTCCTTACGGCACGAGGGAGTACGAGTGCGGACGAGAGGACGAGCACAATACTTGTCCAGGATACAGCCGATGTATTCCCCAAGGTCGAGCAGCTCCTTACAACTCTCGACAAGCCAACACCACAGGTACTCATTGAAGCCAGGATTGTTGAAGTCAATACCGCTTCCCTACGGGATCTCGGCATTCAGTGGGGAATGTTTTTTAAAGCGTCAAATACACTTTCTTCTCTCGGAGGGTTATCAGGGATTCCTTTCCTTTCCCCGGGAGCTTTTACGGGGAACAACTATCTGGTCGACTTTCCGGCAAAAAATGTTGGCCCTTTGTCCGGCTCAGGATTTACCTTTGGACTTATCAGTCCTGATCGTACTTTTGGCTTAGACCTTCAACTCTCAGCGCTGGAAACGATCGGACAGGGCAAAGTCATTTCTAATCCCAAAATCATGACTGTAGACAACGGGAAAGCAAAAATTTTACAGGGAAAGAGCATCCCTGTTAGAAAACTAACATCAGAGGGAACTGTTTCAACAGAGTTCAAGGATGTGACCTTGGAATTGATCGTAGTTCCCCATATTACGCCTGACGGGTCTGTTGCTATGGCTATCGAGATTAAGAAGGAAGAACTCGATCCAACAGTTCCTTCTATTGAGGGTGTCCCGGGGACTGACAAAAAAGAAGCGCTCACAAACGTCATCATCAAAGATGCCGAGACAGTTGTTATCGGAGGAATGTATAAAATACAGACAGTTGATTCGGATAGCGGTGTCCCGGGATTGATGAACATACCAATACTCGGATGGTTGTTCAAAAATAAAAACAAAATATCAAGAACCGATGAACTCCTGATTTTTATAACCCCAAGGATTATAGAGAAACCATAATGGGAGAAAATTCAAAATCCAGGAAATGTCATAGGATATTTAAATAGTGTCTGCCCATAAACTGCAAAAGAGACTCAGAAGACTGTCATTCCCGCAATCCCGAAAGCTTTCGGGAGTCGGGAATCCTTCTGATTCCCCCTTAGTAAAGGGGGATAAAGGGGGTTGTTTTGAAGAAAGATTCCGGCCAGGCCGGAATGACAAACTGACAGTAAAAATATTTCATTTATGGACAGACTCTAAATATAACGTGGAGGCAAGATGAGGAAAAATAAATTTATACTGTTTGTTGTCTACTGTTTGCTGACTACTATTTGTTTGTGGGGTTGTGGCGGCGGAGCAGGCTCGCCAGGCAGTAAGGGTACCGAGGATACGGGTGTCGAAGTGGATGCAACGATAACACCACTATATTTAGGTGCTAATACATATTCTGTAGATGCATTTCAGGTTATTTGTGATGAGGGACCGCCTCCGGTTGCTGAAGATTTTACAGACCATAATGCTACGTTAACAATGACAGCCCGGCTTATCAATCCGAACACAACCTTTCAGGCAGGAACCCTCTATGTTGAAAAATATACCGTTCAGTTCAGGCGTTCATCGGATTCAATAGGTGCACCCCCAATCCAATCTGAC
>JALHSV010000074.1 GCA_022865525.1 Thermodesulfovibrionales bacterium | reverse complement strand
GTGGTGAGGATATCCTTCCCGATCAAATGATGATCCGGAGGCCACCAGTAATCAGAACTGAGAACTGAGAACTGAGAACCGGGAACCGGGGATTGAACATTGTGATTCCTTCCCTGCTCAGGGGCAAGGTATTGTGTTGCAGAATAATAGTTTAACAATGCATCAAACCAGACGTATGTTACAAAATTATGATCAAAAGGCAATGGAATACCCCAGGAAAGTCTCTGTTTAGGTCTCGAAATGCAGAGATCTCCAAGCTGATTATTTTTCAGGAATCCGAGCACCTCATTGCGTCGTGTCTCGGGCAGAATATAAGAGGGATTTCCTTCAATATGCCTGATAATACGCTCCTGATATCCGGACATCAGAAAGAAATAATTCTCTTCGGAAATTTGCTCAACAGGCCTCTTGCAGTCAGGACATCTGCCGTCCTCAACTTCTTTTTCTGTCCAGAAACGTTCATCAGGCACGCAGTACCACCCAGAATAAAGCTTCTTTTCTATCTCGCCTTTTTCGAAGAGATTCTGAAGCATTGCCTGGACCATTTTTATATGAGCCGGGTCTGTCGTCCGGATGAAGGCATCGTTCTGAATGTGGAGTTTGTCCCATGTCCTCTTGTAATTCTCTACCATCGAGTCTGCATGGGCTTTTGGTGTCATGCCTTTTTCCTGTGCTGCCTTTTCAACTTTCTGGCCGTGTTCATCAGTGCCTGTCAGGAAGAAAACTTCGTTGCCCTTCAGCCTGTTGTATCGCGCGAGGATATCAGCAGCCACAGTCGTGTAGGCATGCCCGATATGAGGCACATCATTGACATAATATATCGGAGTGGTGATATAGAATTTGCCTTTCATTTATTCTGAGGCCTCTTTTTTCGTTTCCTTGGATACCACTTCCTCCGCTTGTCTCTTCTCCCCGGTTTCTCAGGTTGCTGAGAAGGCTCAGCGGGTTGCTGAGATGAACTGCCTGTTTGGGGTACAAGCTGAGGTGCCGGCTCACCAACTTCGATCAGGGAGTCACTTGATGCAACGACTATCTCCCCTGCCTCTTCATCTTCTGTGACCGCCAGTGTTTCGCTTTCAGAAAGCGCAGGTTCTTCCTGAAGAGTTTCTGAGTACTCATAGCCCAAACAGCACATGAGCCTTCCGCAGGATCCGGATAACTTGCTGGTGTTCAGTACAAGCTCCTGTTTTTTAGCCATCTTGATTGAGATTGGTTCGAATGAGGTCAGGAATTTTGTACAACAGAGTTCACGGCCGCAGATGCCTAAACTACCGACTATCCGTGCACTATCCCTGACGCCGATCTGCCTCATCTCAATCCTGGTCTTGAACCGCGATGCAAGGTCTTTTACGAGTTCCCTGAAATCAATCCTTTTTTCCGCTGTGAAATAGAAGATAATCCGTTTCTTGTCGAGGGTTGCCTCTGTGTAGATAAGCTTCATGGGAAGACCCCGCGCCATGATTCTCTCGAGACAGTAATCTCTCGACTCTGCTTCCAGTTTTTTATTCTCCTCTTTCTGCAGAAGGTCATCGTCTGTTACCTTCCGAATGATTTTCTTAAACTTTTTGTCAGGATCGTCTACCGTATGGCGCTCGATAACGATATTTCCCAGGTTGATACCAAGTTCGGACTCAACGACCACAAGATCTCCCCTGCTGACTTCCAGGCCGTCGACCTCGAAATCGTATATTTTCCCGCAAGGTTTGAAACGAACTCCCACTACATCAGGCATATGGTCTATCCATGTCTTTCCTCAACAGGGAACCGGTATAGTTCCACGTGAGTGATTTGTTGAGATTGAAATAAAGATGCCTTTTCAGGGCATTCAACCGCTGAAACTGCTCTATTATACCCTTTATATCCATGGCATTGCTTACCTTGTCTATATATTCCCTAAGGTCAGAGTTGATGAGCTGAGTTTCGTCCCGTGTTATTTTCATGACAGCCATATCCCTGAGAAGTATGAGAAGATGGTCAAACCATTTCTCCATATCTTCTCTTGAGGCCCAGCTGTCCTTGCCCATATCCAACATGTCTTTCAGCAGTGCGAGAAACCGCGCCCTTTGCTCAATAAGGTCTTCTGAGAGTGCATTGCCCGGTTTCCCCATGGAAAGCCGAACCATGGTCGAGAGATGCACGTCGAGAACCGCGAGTCGTGAGGCTTCTCCTGATTTGTGACCTTTGCCCCTTGACACTTGACTGAAGCCCCGTCGTATGACTTCTTCACATGCGTTTTGTGGAAGCGGCATGAAATTGATCCGTGAACAGCGTGACCTTATTGTATCGGGCAGACGGTCTGGATTTGATGATATGAGGACTATCAGACTATGAGCCGGAGGTTCTTCAAGGGTCTTAAGAAAGGCATTTGCTGCATATTGATTCAAGGTATCTGCATCATCAACGATAACAATTTTATACCTGCCCTCAAAGGCCTTGAACGAGAGGATGTCATCGAATGCCCGTATCTCTTCTATTCTGATCTGGCCGTTTTCAGGCGAAATTAATGTAAAGTCCGGGTGAATGTTTGAATCGATTTTCTTGCAGGAATAACATGCATCACATGCATCAACTTGAATTAATTCGGAGTCTCCTCCCCACCCCTGCCCTCCCCCTCGAGGGGGGAGGGTTAGGGAGGGGGGGCTCTCTGCTCTTTGCTCTCTGCTTAGGCAATTGAGCGCCTTAGCAAGATTGATTG
>JALHSV010000550.1 GCA_022865525.1 Thermodesulfovibrionales bacterium | reverse complement strand
TTTTCCCTCCTTGGCCTCCTTATTCACGCCCAATCCCGCAAAAAAATGTTTCTGATTGGAAGCGTTTTTGTATTCTTCTCCGGTTTTATCTACTTCCTGTTTATGGCTGCCTGGCTTAATCTGTTTCTCGTTATGGGTCAGGTCGAAATTATTACAAAAATAGCAGGTTCCGTTGCTGTCGTGATCGCAGCTATCAATATCAAAGACTTCTTCATATTCAAGAAGGGTGTATCACTTACTATCCCTGACAGTGCAAAACCGAAACTGTTTGACCGTATGAGAAAATTGTTAAAATCCTCCTCCGTCGTTTCAATTCTCATCGGGACTGCTGTACTTGCAATAGCTGCGAATGCTTATGAGCTGCTGTGCACTGCAGGGTTCCCCATGGTGTTTACAAGAATATTAACCTTAAACAATCTGTCATCTGCCTGGTATTACCTCTATCTCGTTCTTTACAACATCATTTATGTCATTCCTCTCTCTACTATCGTCATTATATTTACCATTACGCTCGGTAAAAAACATCTTACCGAACATCAGGGGAGACTCATGAAACTCGTGTCGGGTACCATGATGCTTGCCCTGGGTGGTGTTTTACTTTTGAATCCCGCAGTCCTGAGCAATGCTTTCATATCGTTCATATTGCTTATGGGAGCACTTGTCGTATCTTTTGCAGTTGCCCTTATAACAAAGAAATTAAAGTCCACGTAAACCAATTATGATATCAAACTACAGGGGTCGTTTGAGATGAAAAAAATTATGTTCTTATGCACAGCGAATTCATGCAGAAGCCAGATGGCAGAAGGGTTTGCAAAGGAATACTCCCGGGGATCCATCGAAGTCCATAGCGCCGGGCTCATGGCTGCCGGGGTTCACAGAAAGGCAATTGCCGTTATGAAAGAGCTCGGGATTGATATCTCGGATCAGCATTCAAAAGAAATTGACGAAAAGCTTCTCCGGCAGATGGATATTGTTATCACCCTCTGTGGTCATGCTGAGGAATACTGTCCGAGGACGCCTCCTGAGATTAAACGCATCCACTGGCCGATCAAAGATCCGGTTGGAGCAATCGGTACCGAAGAACATATCATGACAGACTTTAGGCGTGCAAGGGATGAGATCAAGGAGAATGTCCGGGGTCTGATCAAAGATATTCTGAATTTATCAAAATGACATTCATGGACTGGGCGCTACCTAATCGGTATCCGTAAACCTCACCAACGTGCCTTCAGTACCGTCAGGGAGTTTTCCGTCAGTCTCAAATCATCCTTCGACGATGCCTTGCTCATCCCACATAAACCAGTTGCCTGAATCGGAAAGGAAGGAGTAGGTGTTCTGGAAAATGGCAAAGTGCTCTTCTTCATCCTGTATAAGACATGCAAAGAAAGCCTTCTCAGCGGGATCAGGGGTCTGGGCAGCAGCATTATTGTAAAACTTAATTGCGTCTTCCTCCATCTTCATAGCCATCTCGAGCGCCTGCAGTTCGTCGGTTGTTGAAGATATACGCTCCAACATGAAATCCTTGTTCTGCTCAAAGATCTTTTTCATGTCCTGCATCGGTCTCGTTTCAGCGGGGGTAAATTCTTTCTTCTGCTTCACGTGAATGGCACAGGAGATATGGTGTTTTTCATCCTCAGCAATACTCAGAAACATCTTCTTTCCGACAGGGTTATTTGTTTTTTCAGCGCACTTCGTGTAGAAATCCACTGCTTCCTGCTCCATCTTGATTGCCATCTCGATTACGTTCATTGTTCCTCCTCGAAGACCGTTTTCGCATCATATGCATTACAAATCTGCACGGCCTTGCTGAATATATAGAACTTAGAATATCAAGGAAGAAAAATTACTGCAAGATTACCTGGTCGATTAGCCGAATGGCTGACTGCTGATTCACTTTGAAGGTTATTTATTAAGACTACCGGATTCTTTTGCAAGAAATGACTTGATAGACTCTTGCGTTATTATGGTAATCCCGTACTTCTTTCTCTCCATTTTTGAAAGATAGCGAAATAAAGAATTCATGTTTTCCCATCGCCTTGGGATTTTTTGCTGCTCCTTTTCTATGTAAACCTTAGCAGCATACCAGTAAAGAATAATCCAGTATGAGATGTTGCTCCAAACTAATTGTTTTTTTATGGCACGACGTTTTGATAGGTAGCCTACCATCTCAAAGAAGTCCAGGAGGTTTTCAACGTTATCGTCATAAGAATCGTTGAGGAGTGATGCGGCTGCTTTTTGACGAGTT
>JALHSV010000073.1 GCA_022865525.1 Thermodesulfovibrionales bacterium | reverse complement strand
TTGGTATTTTGCCTGTGCACGGAAAACTTTTATAAATGAAGAGAACGCTGGTTACCCTGATCTTTTTTCTTGTAACAAGCCTGCTGTTGTCGGTAACGGCCTCTGCTGCTGAAAAAAAGAACAATCCCTGTCTTGAATGTCATGTCGAATTTCGAAAGCCGGTAAAAATTGAGCACAGAGCTCTCAATTTGGGGTGCGAAACATGCCATATGAAGATTGAGGCAAAAGATCATCCCCGGGATAAGGACAGCATACGACTCACACAGGAGATGCCCGGTCTCTGCTTTTCCTGTCATAAAAAATCAAAATTCCAGAACAAGGATATACACGCGCCCGTTGCTTCGGGCAACTGTACAGGCTGCCACAATCCCCACAGGTCAGACTTCGACATGCTCCTTGTCAAGGAACCTCCGGACCTTTGCTATGCCTGTCACAACAGGGAAAAGTTCAACAAGAAGTATGTGCACCAGATCATCACACGACGATGCAGTTGCCACAATCAGCATGCCAGTGAAAATCCCCATCTTCTCTATGCATCTGTTTTTCAGGTATGCACTGACTGCCACAGGGCCCGCAAATCAGGCAACCATGTAGTTTCCTCACTTCCGAGCGGAAAGGTTCATCCGGTTGACGGGGTTCCCGATCCCAGGGATGCAAAAAAAATGATCACGTGCACGACCTGCCATAACCCGCACAGCTCAGAATACCATAAATTATTTCCCAAGCCCCGCATATGCAAAATGTGCCACAAATTTTATTAACCGATGTTACTCTGTGAATTACTTCCCGGGAGATGTTTGAACACGTCTTTGTTCAGAATCTCCTTTCCCCAATCTTCCCAGACATTCGCGTCCCTCCTGCAGTCATAATTCCTGCACCGTTCAGGTCTGTCCTCCCATATTGTGCAGAGCAATGTCTTCCTGTCGAAGTGTGAGCAATATCCATCCTCTTCCATCGCAATAAAATACGGCCGTTTTGGATTCCATTGTATGATACCCTTTCCGACATCGCTCTTCGTAAGAGCAAAGATAAAACTGCAGCAGACAGACTTACAGAGTCCTCTTCTTTCTTCATCATGCAAGATCACGGTCTCTGCCTTTTCATCCTCATCGCCATAAACAACCAGGATCCTCTTTTCCATGAGCTTTTCGACCATTTCTTTTATATAGGCCTTTTGTTCCCCTGTAAAGTATTCTTCTTCAGTTGACGGATTCTGCTGGTGCTCATTATGCTCGGACACGACACATTCTCCTCTCGGTTCATCTCTGTTTTATCAGTCAGAGCTCTTATTTTTCATCATAGCCGCATGACTCTCTGCTGTTTTGAAGGTAAATCCGGAGTCTTCCACTATCTTCATTAATGGCCGTCCAAAAATAAACAATGCATATTCCGGCTTCAGCTTCAGATCCGAAAGCGCATAAGAACGGAGGGCCATATCTTTTTGTACGAGTTCTGATAACCTCCGGAGGGCTTTTGAGCTGTCTTTGCCGAATGATGCTTCATTGATCAACTGTTGCACTTCCAGCAGGGAACATTCCTTCTCATGCTTCTCTATGATACTCAGGACCGGATCATCATGATTGATGATATCTGAACGGCGAATCGTATGCTGTCCGATAATGCGCATGATTTCTGTTGGTTCCCAGCATTTGAGGAGACGGCATTCAAGGAAACGGTGCTCGTAAATCATACACGAGGAATCCTCTTCCCGATAAAAGCAACAGGACCGGGTATCCCCTTTTCCTGCAACTTTTACCATTTCGTGATATGCCTGTTCCACCGTTTCGCTCAGGGGATTGTATGTCAGTTCACCTTTGCGTATGGTGATAAGATGTTCGTATGCCGCATGATGATTACGGAGAAT
>JALHSV010000549.1 GCA_022865525.1 Thermodesulfovibrionales bacterium | reverse complement strand
TCTGGTTAAGGGGCGGAAGGCCGACGGCATAATCCTCGACTGCCTCAAGAAGCGCCCCGCCGATTCCGAATACTATGACCGACCCGAACGTGGGGTCTTTCTTGGCGCCGATTACGAGTTCAAAGCCATTTTTTAATACCATCGGCTGAATGATAACCTGAGCCTTCGGATCTTTCGCCGACACTGCAAGCTCCTGAAGATGCCTGAATGCTTCTCTTACCGAATTCTGGTCCATGAGGTTTAAAAAGACACCACCCAATTCTGTCTTGTGAAAGATTTTCCGGGAATCGATCTTCAACACAACAGGATACCCGATGAAATCGGCGATCTCGATCGCCTCTTCAGCGCTCTGAACCACCTTCGTGGGAATAACCGGTATCCCGTATGAGAGGAGAACATCTTTTACCTCATTGAGATTCAGGAGAAGCCTTTTCTCTTCCGACGCCTTTCTGATAATCTCCTCGGCGTGGTACTCATCGGGTTCAAAGTCTTTGAGAATCACCTCGGGTGTCTCGAGGAGGAGACGGAGGTTATAATCGTACCGGTACATGTACATGAAGCTCTTTACCGATTGTTCTGTGGATACAAAAGTCGGTAGCCCGTGACTGCTGAGAAATTCCCTTGCGGCAATCACCTGCTCTCCGCCCATCCAGATGGTGAAGACCGGTTTATAGGGATACGCTTTTGCCGCCTCAACTACTGTCTCTGCAATTTCCCTTGAGTTCGGCAAGTAAGAGGGAGTATGGATAATGAGAACACCGTCGACATTCTTATCCTTAAGACAACCTCTCAATGCGACATCATAATCCTTTGGAGATGCCTCGATGAACAGGTCGATGGGATTCTGAATAAACGTAAGATAGGTGAAGTGCATGCGGAGGGATTCCACGGTCTCTTTACTTAACATTGCCAATTCCCCGTTCAGTTTAAGCAGGGTGTCGACAGCTATGATGGCAGGGCCACCGGAATTCGTGATAATTGCCAGATGGTTACCCTTGGGACGGCGCTGTTTGGAGAGGGATTCAGCAAGATAGAAGAGATCAAGGGTTTCGTCCACCCTTATGGCTCCTGCCCTTTCAAAGGCTGCATCGTAAACCTTGTCTTCTCCTGCCAAGTATCCTGAGTGGGTGAGTGCGACATGGGCAGAGACATCAAATTTCCCTGATTTGATTATCATGATCGGCTTGCTGGATGCAAAACTCCGGACAGCGGTTATGAAGTTACGTCCGTTCTTTATGGATTCTATGTAAAGAATAATAGCCCGTGTCTCCGGATCAACCCCAAGGAAGTCGATGAGGTCTGCGAGTTTGATATCAATTTTCGTTCCGACAGAAATGAAGTAGCTGAAACCAATGTTCTTGCTTGCCGCCCAGTCCAGAAGTGCGGATGAGAGGGTTGTGCTTTGCGCTATGAAAGCGATATTCCCCTTCGGAGGTATTTGAGGATAGATGCTTGCGTTGAGGTTGATACCCGGCTTGATAAATCCGAGTGAATCAGGCCCCAGAACTCTGAAACCGTATTTGTCAGAGGCCTCTTTGATTTTTGTCTGCAACGCCTGCGAATTTTCAACTCTGTTCTTAAAATCAAAACAGAGAATTATTACCCCTTTTACTCCCTTGAGCCCGCATTCATCAAGTGCTTGCGGAATTTCTTGAGGAGGCACAGCAACTATGGCCAGATCTATTTCACGTTGGATGCCGGTTATTTTGGGATATGCCTCTACCCCCTGGACTGCCTCTACAAGGGGGTTAACGGGGTATACAGAACCCTTGAAACCTTTCCCCAGAAGATTCTTGAATATCGAGTATCCTATCGAGGCTTTGTCCTCGCATGCACCGATTACGGCGATTCGCCGGGGATTAAAAAAAGAATCGAGGTATTTAACCGACACAAAATTCTCCTTATCCTGGTTATTTTACCCTGATAAAAACAAAAAGGGTAGGTTTTTCCCTACCCTTTTTGGAACTATAGAGGTAAGTCTTGAATTGCTTTTACTGTTTCCCCTTCAGGATTTCATTTACTACGGAAGGATCTGCAAGGGTTGATGTATCGCCGAGGTCTGCTGTATCACCCCGTGCTATTTTTCTGAGAATCCTCCTCATAATCTTACCGCTTCTCGTTTTTGGAAGGGAGGGAGTGAATTGAATCTTATCCGGAGATGCAATTGGTCCAATAACATGCCTGACGTGACCTACGAGTATCTTTTTCAGTTCAGGGGTTGGTTCATAACCCTCCTTGAGGGTTACATATACATAGATGCCTTCACCTTTGATCTCGTGTGGGTAACCAACTGTTGCAGCCTCTGCCACAGCTTCATGGCTTACCAGTGCAGATTCAATTTCAGCGGTGCCGATCCGGTGACCTGATACATTAATAACATCGTCTATCCTTCCCATCAGCCAGTAATCGTTGTCTTCATCATACCGCGCACCGTCGCCGGTAAAGTATTTCCCCGGGAATCTCGTAAAATAGACTTCTTTAATCCGCTTATTTTCCGGATCACCATATGTCCCCCGTAAAATACCAGGCCATGGTCTTTCTATACAGAGGTATCCTCCTTCATTGACTCCTGCCGGTGAACCATCTTCTCTTACAATTACCGGAACAACCCCTGGAAATGGTTTACTTGCGGAACCTGGCTTTGTGGTCATTGCACCAGGCAAAGGTGTGATCAATATCCCACCGGTCTCTGTCTGCCACCAGGTGTCGACAATGGGAAGGGAGGCTTTCCCTACATTGGTGTGATACCACATCCATGCTTCAGGATTTATTGGCTCTCCGACAGTCCCAAGTAATCTCAGTGAGGAAAGATCGTGTTTGTTAACCCAACTCTCACCCTCTCTCATGAGAGCCCTGATGGCAGTGGGAGCTGTGTAAAATATGCTCACCTTATGCTTATCAACGATTTTCCAGAACCTGCCAGGGTCGGGGTAGGTGGGGATACCTTCAAACATAAGGCTGGTAGCTCCATTACTTAAAGGGCCGTAGATGATGTAACTGTGACCTGTTACCCAACCGATGTCGGCAGTGCAGAAATGAATATCTTCAGGACGATAATCAAAAATCCATTTAAAGCTGATGTTCGTAAAGAGTAAATATCCGCCTACTGTGTGAAGAACTCCTTTCGGTTTTCCTGTAGAACCGGAGGTATAGAGGATAAACAGCGGGTCTTCCGCATCCATCTGTTCGGGTTCACAGTAGTCTGGAATCTCAGAGTCATTCATCTCATCGTGCCACCAGAAATCCCTCTGTGGCTCCATATCGACATTGCCCACCCTCTTAACCACAATCATTTTTTCTACGGTTGGGCATTCCTGGACTGCTTCATCTGCGTTTGATTTCAGGGGAACATATCTGCTTCCTCTCACGCCTTTGTCGGCAGTAATTACGAGTTTTGACTTGCAGTCCTGAATCCTGTCCTTTAACGCCTGTGCACTGAAACCGCCAAAAACGATACTGTGAATTGCGCCGATACGTGCGCAGGCAAGCATCGATATTCCAAGTTCCGGTATCATGGGCAGATAGATTGTTACCCGGTCACCTTTTTGTACGCCATACTTTTTAAGGACGTTTGCGAATCTGTTTACTTCATAGTAAAGTTGCTGGTAGGTATATGTCTTATACGTACCATCGTCAGCTTCCCATATGATGGCTGCCTTGTTCCTCGTGGGTGTTTTTATAAATCTGTCCAGGCAGTT
Source organism: Thermodesulfovibrionales bacterium (assembly GCA_022865525.1). Classification (GTDB taxonomy): domain Bacteria; phylum Nitrospirota; class Thermodesulfovibrionia; order Thermodesulfovibrionales; family SM23-35; genus JALHSV01. Next base: position 812 of record JALHSV010000549.1, on the reverse strand, counting down.
ATAGCAAGCATTCAGCTTCCCTCCAATAAAATATTTGATATAGGGTTTATGAAAGTCCCAATCGGATACCTTATCCCATTTCTTGTACCAGATCAGTTGCTTTTCCGCCATTTCTGCCCAGAAGCCATCAGGATCATCAAATGACTTCTTATAGAGCTTTTCGTACTCTCCTATGCTTTTTATATGAGCCTTATCGCTGAATTCTTGAGAAGGTTGAAATGTTCTCTTCTCAGTTGACAAGACATCAATACTATTTTTCGGCATTTTTCTCTCGTTCCTCCATTCCAGGTCTGCAGATGCATCTATACCCTGTTATTTTTCAGCGCCTATCCCAATATAGGATCTCAGCTTTTCTTCATCGTATTTTGCTTCAGCGTCTTTGTCACGGCCCAGGAGTGACAAGAGAATACCAACGAGAAACGCGGCGCTCATGGAATATATCGCAGGGTTCTTCAACGGGAAGATTGGCTTTGGCATCTTATCTTCTTTTGCCTTTTTTATCTGGTCATCTGCGGTTTTCTTCTCCGCCGCAATCGAAGCATCTATTTGCGCTGTCTGTGAAGCATCCAATCCGGCCTTTTGCTTTTCTAAGGCCTCAATTTTTGCCTTTAACGGGTCTTCAATAGTAGTCTTAATCTCCTTTTCAACCGCTGCTTTCTCGCTCTTATGGACGATATCTACCCACACAGTCGGGCTCAGGATAAGCAGGCCTGTGGCTACTATGAGGCCTGTATATATGCGTCCTACAGCTCCTTTGGTCGTAAATTTTTTCCACATGATTGACATTGCAAGTGCAGGAAAATTTGCGCTTG
>JALHSV010000548.1 GCA_022865525.1 Thermodesulfovibrionales bacterium | reverse complement strand
GGTGCTCCATTTCTGACAACGGGTACATCTTCCTGACCATTCAGGGGAGGTATGCCCGCAATGACTGCACTTGTAAGACAGGCTAAAAGCACATACGTTGGATTCCAAAGCCTTTTTGTATTCTTGTACAGCCTTTTCGATCTGATTCCGCTTGATATGGAGATTTCCGAGAAGCTGGTGCATTTCCGGATAAACAGCACCACCGGTATCAATGGAGGTCATTATTTCGAATGCGTCGTCGATCATCTCGAGCCGATAATGGAGTCTTCCAAGGAAAAATTTAATAACAGGGTCCTGCGGGTTCTTTAAGATGTTGTTCTTATAGATTCTGATGAGTCTGAGCGGTTCACCCACACTGATCAGCAGATCCTCGAGTCTCAGGAGGACGATCATAGATGAAGTCTGCTCATAATTCTTTTCAAGGAGGTTGATTGCCTCCTCGTTCTCTCCTTCCCTCAGCAATACCTCTGCAAGGCCAAGAGTCGCGGGAATAAAATCCTTCTCGAGCCTGAGCACTGTCCTAAATGCCTTTTTTGCCTTTTCGAGGTCGCCATTTTCGAGACTGTATCTGCCGTATTCATACTTGTAGCCGACAAGATTCTGCCGCTCGCGGTTTTTGTCTTTCTCGGTATGCTCATTCTTCAGAATGGTCTTCTGCACAAAGACAAGATCATCCCATTTCTCCAGCTTCTCGAGGATGTCTCTTTTTTTGTACAAGGCCGACAGGTTCTTATCGTCGATTTCGAGAATCTCCTCGATGTACCTGAGGGCATTCGGCCATCTTCCCGTCTTTTCCATGAGTCTTTCAAGGGAAAAGATTACCTCGATATTTCTCGGATTGAGATCCCCTGCCCGCTGATAGTTTTCACGCGCCGTTTGAAAATCGTCTTCAGAAAGTGCTATATCTCCGAGCTGAAGCAAGGCATTAAGGTGCTCAGGATCTTCCGCTAAAACCTCTGTAAAAAGCTCCTTGGCCTCGGGGAGATTGTGATGGGCAAACAGATGATTGAGAGCCTTCGAATATAATTCCTGGATCTTTGCATTCCGCTTCTGTTTTTTCTGGAGCTGCAGGTTGTTCACATATCGTTTTGTATCTCTCACCACAAAGACGAAAAGCATGGTGAGTGCCCCGATCGCGATTGAAAGGAGAATGAGGGCTATGGTTGGTGTTTCGTAAGCACTGCCGAACGGGATAGTGACTGTGGTGGATTTTTGATTATGGATAGCAAAAAGCGCGAGTACTGCTAAGAATAGGACAAATATGAAAACAAGCAGTTTACTCATATATGATGCAGTTAATCCGGTTGAATTCTCTTAGCATCGATCCATAGCTTTTCTAATTCATAGAATGCCCGCATCTCCTCTTCAAAGATATGGATAATGACATCTCCATAATCCATGAGTATCCAGTGGCAATAACGCAATCCTTCGACTCTGAGGAGTCCAACCCCTTCCGCTTTCAGTTTCTCTTCAACATATTCTTCGATTGCTTTTACTTGGGGGGTGCTCTCTCCTGAGCAGATTATGAAATAATCTGCGATGGTTGTAATGCCCTGCAAATCGAGGGTAATTACATTTTTCGCTTTCTTATCGAGTGCTGCCCTTGCCGCAACAAAGGCCTTATTCTTGCTTTCTAAAGGTATTCCCTCCCTTCTTTATATACATTAAAAGTTAAGAGTTATGAGTTGCAAATTGAAAAATGCTAAAACGACTCCATTAAACCTAATCACTCTTAATTTTCAACTCTTAACTCTTAACTTTTTTTGTAGAGCTTATGAGTAATTATATAGGAATGCACCTCTGGTGGCAACAGATATTTTATGCTTTTCCCCTGTCTTATACACTTTCTTATCTCGGTTGAAGATATCCCTATAGGAGTGAGCCTGAGGAGAATGGCATACCGGTTCGTCTTCAGTTTGATGACATTTGTTACATTCCTAAATCGGTCGACATCTCTCAATAGTTTAATCCCTGATGTCAGATAGGGGGATTCCCGCATCGCACCGAATGAGAGCCCTGGCCGCGAAATAACAATGAAATCGGTCATTGAAACAAGTTGTTCCGGTCGCCACCAGTGAGGGATATCGAGAAAGGCGTCGATACCGAGGACAAAGAAAAATTCTGTCCCTAAATTGATGTTTTTCAATGCCTCAAGGGTATTTACCGTAAAGGATTTACCTTGTTTTCTGCATTCGATGTCAGACAGCTCAAGAAAAGGATTTCCCTTCACCGCTATCCTGAGCATCTCATATCTGTGTCGTGCAGATGCGATCTCCCTCGTCTTGAGAGGGGGTTTCCCGGAAGGTATGAAAAGGATTTTATCAAGCCTGAGCTTTTCCCGCACCTCCTCTGCAGCCCGCAGGTGGCCATAATGTACTGGATTAAATGTCCCCCCAAATATTCCGACTTTCATGAAATAATTCCTATTTGTAGAACTGTGAAGGCAGGGATTGGCTTTGAACGGATTTTTTTGCAGATAGTCGATAACAAATTAATCTAAAAAAATAAAGAGGCAAAAACCTCGGAGTCCCGACGCATGTCGGGACGAGAATGAGTTCAAAGGTAATCCCTGCCTTCATATATGCGTCTATTCCCTTAACTGCCCGTTCCCCAGCACAATAAACTTTGTGCACGTCAATTCCTCGAGACCCATCGGCCCGCGCGCGTGGATCTTGTCGGTAGATATCCCGATCTCCGCTCCGAGTCCGAACTGAAAACCATCGTTCAGTCGTGTAGAGGCATTCACAAAAACTGCCGATGAATCAACCTCGCGCAAGAATCTCATTGCACGCTCGTGGTTTATGGTAACTATGGAATCGGAATGTGCCGACCCGTATTTGGCGATGTGTTCCATTGCTTCATCCATATCCTCAACAACCCTCACATTGAGGATCAGATCCAGATATTCCCTGTAAAAATCTTCCTCTTTGACCTCCATTATGTCCGGATAAATCGCAAGCGTCTTCCGGCACCCCCGCAATTCGACTCCTGCAGTCTCAAATCTTTTCATCATCCTGGGAAGGAATCCTTCAGCCATAGCCTCGTCAACGAGCATTGTCTCCATTGCATTACATGTCCCTGGTCTCTGGACTTTTGCGTTAAAGCATAGTTCTTCTGCCATGATGAGATCAGCATCTTTATCCACAAAAACATGGCAGACCCCCTTGTAATGCTTGAGAACCGGTATCCTGGAATTTTCTGTTACGGCTCGTATGAGCGCTTCCCCGCCTCTCGGTATGATCAGATCAACAGTCCCTTCGAGCTTCAGCATCTCCATGATTGCTTCTCTGTCCGGGATATCGATAAAGGTTATTGCACCCTGATGAAGTCCCTGTTTTTTCAATGTATCCCGCAAAACTTTCGCAATCGCCTTATTCGAATGGAGAGCTTCAGAACCGCCTCTGAGGATGACCGCATTCCCTGCTTTCAGACAGAGTCCTGCGGCATCTGCTGTAACATTCGGTCTCGATTCGTAGATAATCCCAATAACACCAATCGGCACCCGCATCTTGCCGACACTCATTCCATTCGGCCTCTGCCACATTTTTGTAATTTCACCAACGGGATCAGGCAGAGCTGCGACCTCGGCAAGTCCCTTTGCCATTTCATCAATGCGTTTTTCGTTGAGTGTCAACCTATCTATGAGAGCTCTGGAAAGCCCTTTTTCTTTGGCGAATTGAATATCCCGTTTGTTTTCGATTATCAGTTCCTTTGCCCTTTTCTTCAGGGCGCTTGCCATTTCCATGAGGGCAGCATTCTTTTGACCGGACAATGCCCGTGCAAGTGCCCGTGCCCCTTCCTTCGCCTCCGATGCCTTATCCATCACATATTTACTTATGTCCATAGTTGCCTCCCTGATATGAT
>JALHSV010000547.1 GCA_022865525.1 Thermodesulfovibrionales bacterium | reverse complement strand
CTTGCACAGCTCATAAACAAGGTTTCAGATCGGAATATGAAAGAGGAATCATATGATAAAGTTATCACTGCTTATATGAAGAGTTCTTCCGAAAGCATGTTTTCAGGTCAGGATCTGAAGAGATTGTTATCATTTATCGAGCGTCTCCGGCCTGAGCTCAAAGAGAGGTTTCTCTCCTCAACGGTGAAAACCTTCTCAGAAGATACAGCATCGGCCTATCAGGCAATGAAGAAAATGTCAGTGGATGAAATTGAAAGATTTCTTGATACGGTCAATAAGCATAGGATTTCGATCCCCCCGGCGCTTACGAGCCTCATCGATAAATTTTCATACAACGCTGAGGTTTCTTCTGAAGCTATATACCTTGAAGAAGAGCTCATCGAAGATGATGAATTTGATCTATCCAGTCTTACTGAGCTTTTTAACGAAGAGAAGGCTGGGCAAGCTGATATCACGAAAGATCTGCAGGAAATTCAAGCTCTTTTAGCATTTGATGCCTCGGAGTTAAAGACTTCACAGTTGATGGAATTCGAAAATGAGTTCAACGAAGAGTTCACTGATAAGAGATTTCATCAGATCATTCTCGAACTCATGGTATCAAGAACAGTATCGGCGGATGACTATCAGGTATGTGTAAATAGTATCAGGGAACAAGCTCAACAGCTGTTATGGATGGGACAATATGCACAGTTGCTTGACGCGTTGAAAATATTTGCATTAAATAAGAAAGAGAACCGTTTCCCTGATATGAATTCAAAAGCTCTGCAGTATTATCATTCCCCGCATTTTATGGCACAGGTTGTTGAGTCTTTTAAGCTATTGGGCAGACAATTGAAAAAAGAGGTCTGGATGCTGTGCGACTATTATGACAGGGAAATAATACCTTATTTACTTGATGCACTTATCAAAGAGGAATCTCAAATTGTCAGACGATTCCTGATGGACGTCCTGAAACTATATGGCGATAAGATTATTCCTGAGGCTGTAAAGCGACTTCAGGATGACAGATGGTTTGTAAAAAGGAATATGCTCTATATGCTCCAGGATACGGATACCAGGGAAGTGAGCGAATTTATCAGACCCTTCTGCAAAGATGAAAATCCCAAGGTCAGTGTTTTAGCGCTTAAATGCTTATTGAACAGCAGAGATCATTACGCAATCGAAATAATACGGGAGAATTTAGTCTCAAACTCGAAGGAGGTGTTTGAGCAAGCACTTACCTTCTCCAGCTCTTTCAAACTAAAAGAAGTCGTAGGAGATTTGATCAGCTTGCTCAAGAAACAGGAAAGAACCGGAACTGATATCCTTGACAAGATTCCAATTGTCAAAGCTCTTGGAGAAATAGCTGATCCCCAGGCGCTTGACGTCCTGAGGGAAATTGCTTCAAGTAAGAGTATCTTCCTCAAGAAAATGTTGGACCAACTGAAAGAAGAGATATATAAAACACTGAAAAATTACCCATATGAGCTCGTTAAAGATTTGGTAGAAGCAGGGATAGAATCCAAGAATGACGTTATTAAAAGGGAATCATTACATTTACGCAGGAGAATATCAGAGTAAATGGATAAT
>JALHSV010000546.1 GCA_022865525.1 Thermodesulfovibrionales bacterium | reverse complement strand
GCTCTCGGAGAAAACTACAGTCTGATGTCCCGTTATATAACGACCGCGGGCTCGAATGTATACGCTATCGATGCCGTGGGACACAAAGAGAACGAGAAGGGAGCATACGGTATCAGGGCAACGGTTGTGTTAGCCCCAACAACTTTTCTGGACGCACTGCCCTATAAATTCCTGTACTATAAAAAACCGGTAACCATAACGCAATGAACGGAACTGCTGTAATCAATAAACTGTCAATATGGGTATCAACTTCCTCGTCAATTCTGAAGAAGCTTACCGATCCCATTGCACGACTGCTTACCTTCAGTCTTGCTGATGACATCATCTATCCTGCAAAGACCGTATCTGCATCCCTCGATAAGGGTGCTCTGTCTGTGGCCTATGGCAGGAGATTTTTCTCCCGGATAAAAATTCTGGGGATCCGGGAATACTCTTTTGAAGGCAGGTATCCGCAACCCGAAGTCTTTGCTTCTTCCCTGTCTCTATCAATCAATGATCTCGGAGCAACCAATGCAGAAGTGACCCTGAGCATTCCAAAGGCATGGACAATCATAAAGACCACAGAGTTTCCGGTAACGGTCAAGGAAAATCTATCAGATGTTATTGCATATGAACTTGACAGGATCACTCCCTTCAATGCCGGAAATGCGTTCTATGACTTCAGAGTAATCAAAGAAAAAGAAGGGAAGCTTTCCATCCTTGTTGTTGCAGTAAAAGCTGATGTCATCCAGCCCTATATCGATGCGCTCAGGGAAAAGGGCATATCTGTCAGCAGGGTGACAGCCAACATCTCAGGCATCGAGACTCTCTGCCGCTTTATCGGCATAAAAAGAGATCTCTTGTTTATCGAGTTGAGTAAAGACGGATACGAGGGCGCTCTGTTCGTAAACACTGCGATATCAAATGTTTTAACAGGCACTTTCCCCACAGATGACGAAAGATCAAACGTCGATCTGGTTGTAAAAGAAATCACCCCCCTCATAGATACAATGAAAAGCAGCGGAAAAGAACCCCAAATCATGGTGCATCTCAGAGAGACAGGCGCCGGGCTGAAAGAACTGCTCAAGGCACAGGTACAGCAGCAGGTTTCCTTTCTGAACGAGACAGATATAAAACTCAAACAACCTTCATCCGAAAAAGGGATTCCCTATGCAGCTCTTGGAGGAGCTTTGGAATCCTTATGGCCAAAGGCAAACGGGCTGAATTTACTCACGAAGGGTCTCCACGAAACAGCAAAGGCGCCGAAATTACTGACCGCCACCCTCCTGCTCATAATCCTGGGCTTGTGGATTGTTTATCTCGTTGCCCCTCTGCAGATCGAAGAAAGGAGGCTTGAGGAAATTGACCGCCAGATCATGTCAAGAAAAGAGGAAGTGAAGAAGGTCGAGGCTCTCAAAAAGGAAATAGAAGCGCTGGGAGGGGAGATAGCCACAATCAATAACTTCAAAGAGAACCGGAGGATGTCCCTGGATATTATCAAGGAACTTACGGCGATCCTCCCGAAAACCGCCTGGCTCTCCAGGGTAAGGGTTTCCGAGACAAATGTTGACCTCGAAGGGTACGCTTCTTCGGCATCAGGCCTTTTATCAAAACTCGAAACGTCATCATTTTTCAAAAAGGTTGAATTCTCTTCACCCACCTTCAGGGATACCAGAATGAATGCCGACAGGTTTAACATAAAAATGGAGATAGAAGGCGTAGATATTGAAGCATTGAAAGCAGAAGAGGAGACTGATGACGAAGAAGAGGAATAGAACATTAATCGTCACAATACCCTTGATGGCTATTCTCCTTGGGTTTATCCTCTATCAGTATGTTTACCTCAGGATCGAGTCTGACGTTGCCTCGATTAAGGAAAGCCAGTCGATAAAGACAAGAACCCTCGAAAAATATATCTCGCTGATTGCAGAAAAACCCGATATGGAGAAAAAACTCGCCTCATTAAAAGAGTCGAGAAAGGCTGATGAGGTAAAAATGATTGAAGGACAGACACTCTCTTTGGCTTCTGCAGCCCTTCAGGATATGGTGAAGGATATCGTGACGCGCAGCGGTGGCACCATATCCAGTCAGCGTGTGGGCAAGCCCGGGGACCTCGGCAAGTTCAAAGTCATCACGGTAAGCATGGACACCATTCTCCCTGATCCCAGGGCCTTGCGGGATATCCTCTATGGCATCGAGACACAGACTCCGTATCTGGCTGTTAAAGATATTGACGCTCGGATCAGGAATTACAAGGACCCCCGTGACCAGGTGGTAAAACTGGACGTCTCTGCGCTGACGAGCAGCAGATGAGATTTCGAATCATAAAACAGGAAGATCTATGAGACTCAAAAAATTTCTCCAGAACATCAATATCCTCAACATCATATTGATATCAGCGGTTATTGCATTTGCCGCTTACAGTATTTTCCCGACCCTTGAGATGAAGGTCAAATATGCACTCCCTGCGGCAAAAAATATTGATGAAATAGCAGGTGAGAAAACCGGGGAACTCGAAATACCTTCCCTGACGCAATACACTGCTGTCGTTGACGAGAATCTCTTTCATCCGGAAAGAAGGATACCACCCGAGAAAACAGTTGAGCAACCTCTGCCAAAGCCTGAATTTGTCCTTTATGGTACGATGATCGCAGATGATCTCAGCCTCGCTTATTTAGAGGATCTCAAGGCTCCACGGAACACGCCAGGTCGGGGCAAAAGACAGGTCGCCCTGAAAAAAGGCGATTCCATGAGCGGCTTTGTGCTTAAAGAGATCGAAACGGACAAGATCACGATGGTACGGGGAGAAGAGAAGCTGATCGTTGCAATGAATGACCCTCAAAAGGCAAAGGCAAGAGAGGGTGCAGCTGCAGCAACTACAGCTGCTGCCCAACCAAAAGCAGCTCCGGCCTCAACCCCTGCACAGAAACAGAGAGAGTCACGCAGGGCGGCTTCACTGAGTCAGGCTCCGGCGCCAGCAGAGCCGCGTGTTTCTCAGCCTCAGGCAACAACACCTCAACAGCCATCTCAACCTGTCACACCAGTACAGACAGTGCTTCCTGACATCAAAAAATCCGCCCCCTCTAACCAGTATAGGCCAAGCGGAACAGGCGGCGGGCTCCTCTTTCCCAACCGTTAGCGTTAACCCATTTAAATCAGGCATCATCATAGTCTCCATGCCGGTAGCAGTAGTTGCTGAGAAAAAACTGCGGTGAGATCCTCGAATGCTCAAATACTTTCACGATGTAAGGGATATCCCTGTCATCTTTGTAACCGTTCGATTTCAGTCCCACAAAACACTTTTCTCCAGGATTCACCCAGAATGTTATATACCGCGATCCTTTCCTGATAGCCAGATTTTCGAGAACAGAGAGAAACTTCCGGAAATCAAGAGAGGGCAGGACAAAAAAATCAAGCACCCGAAATACGTTGCCCTCGGTTCTCACCATCATATACGCCTTCAGATCCCTTCTGAGAAACCCCCGCAGAGCTATTACATCATAGTTCCTCCCTGGCCTGTCCCTGTACCGCCAGAATATATAGCCGCTTGTTTTTTCTATTGAAAGGGGATAGGAAACCCTTGTTTTGGCCCATATCGCATCGATTTCACCGGCGCGTATCCTGTCCCACCCCTCTTCCATCCTCAAAAACAGATTTTTACGGAACCTGAAACTGCTGGCCTCCTTTTTCATGATGTTGATATAGTGGTGTTTCTCAAATCCGAGCTGAAGGGCCTTGAGTCTCCCATGCCGCTCCGATGGAAAACCGTAGATGAATTCCATGGGGTTTGCTTCATAAAATGCCTCTGCTGTTTTCACGATGATCCCTTTTTTCGCAAAAATCCTGGCACGGTACTGAGGGTGCGTCATGACATCGCATCCCTGATAGGCGTTCAACACAGTACCTTTCGTACAGAAGTTCAACCGGAACCCGCCGTAATGGGCAACGATCTCCCCATCTGCTTCAGCAATAAAAGACGAACTCCCGAGACAGGACTGCTGATATTTCCAGCGCCATTCCGCCGGCAAAAGTTCTTTCCCGAAACACACGTTAAACAGCGCCCTGATTCCTTCCTCGTCCCCTTCTTTGTACGGTCTGATTATTATCATATTTTCTTGAGTTTCAGGAACTGTTTCTCTATGCAATAGTAAGAGACCGTTGAAATACCGAATACAGTAATTATGCCCAACACCATTATGATAAACGATGGGATGTCCGTTTTTCTGATACCGGTAACATTGACGACTTCGAGGAGAAAAAAATGCCAGAGGTAGATACTGTACGATATGAGTCCTGTAAATACCAGCGGCTTGAATCTCAGTGCACTCCTGAGAGGGCCCTCTTCATGTAAAAGGACTGTCATGATCATCGCAAAGGAAACCCCGAGAAGCGGATGGAAGAGCGTTTCTGTAAGCATGTTCTCAAAGATGCCATCTCCTCCTCTCAGCCAGTGAAAACCGCATGCACCATAGATGATTATGCCGGACAGCAGAATGAAGAAATGTCTTTTCCTTATGAGCTGCCGAAGGTCCTCTCTCATATAGATCAGTGCCAGGAACATGCCGGCAATGAACTGGGGCATTCTTCCGGGAAGCTGGTTAATGAGAAGCACTCCTGTATGTGAGTAGCCATGGATGTCTGCTACGACAAACCGGTAAACCAGGGAGAGGACCATGAGCACCCATAGAGATGCACCGGCTTTCTTCCCGGTAATAAGCCGTGCTGTGAGGATAAGGAACAGATAAAACTGGACCTCAACAGCCAGGGTCCAGTAAATCGGCTGGATGCTGAAGGCCACATCGTAGCTGAATATATGGGTAAAACTCAGGTGCATGAAGAATTCCTTCGAAAAAAGCTTATCTCTGTGCAGAAAGATCACCTCCGCAAGCAGCGACACGTAGAAGGCAGGGGCTATCCGGAGGAAGCGGTTCCTGAAATACTTTCTGTAAAAGATTCTTTCTTCGGTCACATACTTCCTTGTTACCTGGAGATACATGACAAACCCGCTGATGACAAAGAAGAGATCGACCCCGCTCCAGCCGAACAGAAATAAGGATTCCTGTCCCGGATAGAACTCTTTCGCATAATGGAAGAGAAGCACCGAGAGCACTGCCCATGCCCTGAATGTGTCTATCTCGGTGATACGCCCCGATGTCCTGCCCTGAGCTACAGGAGACCGCATGGCTTGCTCTTCATTCGTCTTTCTACCTTTCCAAAGGGATGTTACAAGATTACCATATGATACCGAAAATTATATTGAGGGCGAAACGTTCTCATCGAGTATATCAGAGGACAGGGACATGATCGATAAAAACCTGCTGCGGGGCATTGAGCATAAAAAAAAAGGTGGGAGGGGGTACCCTCCCACCTTTTCATAGAGGAAGAGAATTAATTGTTGTTAGCAATATCTACGTTGTTGAACTGGAAGTGGGATGCGCTGATATGCTGTGCACCATAGTTGAAAACTGCTCCTGTGTATGCAGGAACATACGGAGTAGTAGGTGTAGCAACATTGCTGACTTCGCAGGATGTAATATCTAAAACTGACTCGGTGCAGCCGGTCGTGGAGTTGGTTGCGGTGACCGCAAACCTGAGCCATCCCTCGGAGAACGGGGCATTGAGTTTGAAGAGAGACGCTTCATCGCCCGGGGCAGAAGGAGTCGGGAGTCCCGGGGAGATGAATTTCGGAAGGTCGATAGTCCTCTTGGCCTCTTCCATGTCATAGATAGTCGCAACACTGATAAAGTTATTTTCACCGATGAAATGCTGGAACGGGAAAATGAACGAGAAGCTTGTTGCGATGTCATAGATACCCGGAGCCGGCACTGCGAAATAGTGGGAATCAGCCCACTGTTTATCACCCCAGGTGTCGAAGCCGCCGCCATTGTATACTTCCTGAGCATCGTTCATATAACCCATGATGTATTCGATCTTTGAAGCGGTCGTCGCGAGTGATCCGTTCCTCAGATTGTCTGTCTGAATGTCCACAAGGGTCGGGCCGAATGTTGCGCCTGCACCGAACTTGTTCGAGACATCGTTCGCCACCAGAATTTTTGATTTATACAGGCAGTGGTTCAGGTCATCAGCACCTTCGGCTACGCTGTTCGTTGTAGCTCCGACATAAGCGAAACACGGGGTACCCGTGTCAGTGCCTGCACATCTGGAACTTGCTGCCTCTGTCTCAAAGTCTTCGCAGTGCTGAATGAGAGGAGCATATTGATCGAGAACTTCGCCATTCAGCTGGGCAAACCTTGTTACCGTCCGCAAGCCTCCACCAACACCTACACCTGCGACCGTCGCATAGTACTGTCTGCCCTCAAGGACAGGATACATTTCAGAAACACTTTCACAATTATCTACAGCGCTGAGGGCGGGAACCGTGCAATGCTTAAGCAGTGATCCCGGGATAAGAAAATCGTCGTCAACTGCGCAATCTGACGCACATTTGTTCTTGTTAGTGCTGCAGGCCCAGATGACTCCCTCACCGATGACCTCGACATACCCTTTCTTGGTCTGGGCAAGAGTCTGTTCTTCAGTTAAAAGCGGATCACAGAGTTGGATAAGCGAGAGCATTGCCGGGAATGTGCTGCTGCCGAGCACATAACAGTCATCCGTTCCATCGAGGTTCCTGTCGAAATTCGGCGTAAAGCCTGAGTTAATGAGAGTCTTTGTGTCGCAGGACGCGAAGACCGTTTCTCCTCCGTCATCGTACAGATCAAAGGCAAATACATCTGTCGGGGACATGAGGATATCGAAGTCCAGCAGTTCGATCGAGTCAGTGCCTGTTCTGATCCTGACATGGGCCTGTACCCACTTGTCGGTTGCGGTGTTCGTGACGGTAAAGTAGTTGTCCGTAAGACCGAGCCCTCCGTTTGCGGTACTTCTCATGTCATAGTACGTGAAGAGAAGTGATGTGCCCGCCGTTTCACCGCTCATGGCAAATGCAGGCAAGGAAATACAGAGTGCTACCACGGCAGCCATAACAACAGTGAGTGCCGTTTTCATTATTCCTCTTTTCATGAGACCTCCTTTGTTTGAAAATTCTTTCCATGGGGCCAAAGGCCCCCTAAAATTACACCCAAAATTCTCTAATTCTCTTCCTTTGGCATATGCCTCCAGGCATTGTCTTCCTTTACCCAATGATCCTGGATGAATCTGACCGTATCGATTGCAGCCAGCTTGTACCCGAAGCTTGCTCTGACCATCACCTCCTTTTCACTGATAGGCTTTACCTCAAGAGGCCTGACAGCGATGATTTCCGCAGAACTCTTGAGCCGTTCATTATAAAGATCGAAGCTCATTGTCTTCCTGAAGTCGCTGCTCTCCAGATCATACGCTTTCTTATAGTTCCCGGTTTTCCGGGCATCGTAGTACTCAGCAAACGTTTTCATAAGATCATTATATGCTTCCGGTATTTCGGATACTTTCGGACCGGGCGCATGCTTTACGTCCTTCCATGGGGTTGCCGGAGTTTCTTTCTTAACCTCCGCATTCCCGTCACCGCCCCATGCCGACAGAGGAAGCATGCAGACTGCCAATATAATTATGTATCTCACAACCGAACTCATACATCCTCCATATTTCCGGAAAGTATAATTAATGATGTAATCCTTGTCAAGCTTTTTTAACTATTTTCTCAACAGGCAAAGAGTTACGTTAATGATTTTCTTCAATAATAAGCAAAAAATGGGCCAGCAAGGTACCCACGGGAAGTCCTGATTTATGTGCAGTTGGAGTTGATTGAGCTTCATAGGATGTCTACTATTTTACATACATTGTGTATTATTTGCCACAAGTGGCATTTCGTAGCTGAGCCACATCCTGATATCCTGTGCTTCAGAAGCATTGCCCAATTCCCAAAAAGCCTCCGCAAATTTGACGCCCTTCCCAAGCGTAAAAGTCCTGTATCTGCTCATCGCCTCCATAAGACCTAAGTAATCGAGTATCTTCGTCTGGGACGAGTAGCATTTCATCGCCTTCTTTTTCCATTTGAACGTTCTTGAGATATCAACGATAATGTTCGGTCTCACCGGAGAAGTTATCTCATAGAAAACACATCTCACCGCTTTCTCCCTGCGGGACAATTCATATGCAAGTCCGCCGGCAATCCTGTGGTCAGGATGAAGTTCTATGGATGACGGGCTGTATATCACATCAGGAACGAATTCAGAAACAATTGCGTTTATGGCTTCCTGAACAGCATCCCTGTGCGAAAGAAGCTCTCTGTCAGGGAACCTCAGGAACTCATACTCTGTCACGCCGAGCATCCTGAAAGCCTTCACGGCTTCTTTCTCCCGTGAGGACGAGTATTTCTGTCTGTCGTTCGTTTTTGCATCTGCCTTCTCTCCGGCTGTCAGCACTAAAACCTTTACCCTCTTGCCCGATTCTGTGAGAAGCCGCAGGGAACCGCCCATTCCAAACGTTTCGTCGTCAGGATGAGGAGCCAGCACTAACACCCGCTCACCGGGCGGCCTGGAGAGGCTGTATGGCACAAGATCTGTTTCAACGAGCATCTGCAGTCCTATTGAAGCTCTGTTCCGGCAAGCTTCATGATAGTTTCCCTCGTCGCATTCTCTATCAGCATATTCCCATTCACAAAAGCAACAGCATGGGGAG
>JALHSV010000545.1 GCA_022865525.1 Thermodesulfovibrionales bacterium | reverse complement strand
GGAATTAACCCCTCCTCACTCCTCCCCTTAGATAAGGGGAGGATGGGTAGGGTTAATATGCCCTCTCCCCCTGTGGAAGAGGGTAAGGATGAGGGGTACTCTAAAATAAATAATGTTATCGAGGACTTCGACTATGTCTTCGAATGCACAGGCATGCCGGAGGTTTGGGAAGCATCAGTAAATTATGTGAGGAGGGGTGGTACCGTTGTCCTCTTTGGAGGCTGCAAATCCGGGACAACAGTATCCTATGATACAGAAAGGCTTCACTATGATGAAATCACACTCAAAGGGGTTTTCCACTATACTCCTGCTGATGTAAAGAAAGCATACAAACTTCTCTGCAACAAAAATTTAAATGTCTCACGGCTTATTTCGGGACGTTTTCCCTTGAAGCAGACACAGAAGGCTTTTGAAAAACTATCGAAAGGCGTAGGAATTAAATATGCAATCATCCCCTGAATATATACCGGTAACCATTGATAAGAGCCATATCATCACGATAGGAGAGAGATTATATACGGAGAGCATCGAATTTGTCCGGGAAATTGTCAATAATTCATACGATGCAGATGCAACACTGGTTGAGATTGTTGTCACAGAGGACATGATCGAGATACGGGATAACGGCAGCGGAATGGACAGAGAGGGACTCAAACAGTACTTTAATATTGGTTCACAGCAGAAACTGTATGATGCAAAATCACCGGTATATAACAGGGATAGAATCGGTCAATTCGGCATTGGAAAGTTTGCAAGCCTTTCTGCATGCAAAAGATTTGAGGTGATAACGAAAAAAGATAATTTTGTTGCACGGGTAATTTTTGATAAGGAGCAATGGGAAAAGGCAGGTGATCCCTGGCAATTACCTCTTGAGATATTGCCTGCTGATTTCAGGAAACAGAACGGAATAACCGTGATACTCCTGGGTCTGGACAGAAGGTTTGATCCGAAAGACATAGAAGCAAAGATCATTGAAGGGACACCGATTAAAGCTCCCTACTTCAGGGTAAGGATAAATAATCATACAGTAACCCCTCGTAGTCTCTCAGGTCACAGAATTCCCATTCTTGAAGGAACTTCATCTGGTCCAGTAAGCGGCGAGATAATAATCCTTTCAGAAACAGCATCTGCTACAACAGACCTCGGAATCGAGGTGAAGGTGAAGCAGGTTACGATAAAAAGAGAACTCTTTGGCATGGAAACATGGGGGAAGGGAATGGCACGTGTCAGGGGAGAATTGAATGCCGACTTTCTCCCCATTACGAGTGACAGGACAGGCTTTATAAAAGATTCTGGTGAATACAAAGAATTTTTGCAGGTTATGGAGAAGGTAATCGAAGGAGTAAAAGTAGCCCTCCATAAACTGACTCTCAAAAAAGAAGGTAAAAAAGTCAGCCGTGCTCTGACAGAAGCACTCCAGCGAATATATAAAGCATTGGCAGCAAACCCTGACCTTTCTCCGTTTGGAGCTTTACCTATCGGGGACGAGGCAAGAGGATCAGGTAATGCTGCCGAAGTATCGCAGAAAAAAGAAGGCCCTTCAGAGGAAGAAGTTAAAATCAAAGAAGATCAAAAAACTCCTGTGAAGAAGAAAAAGAAGAAACCGAAAGTAAAGCGTCTCACACCAAACGCTATCATCAAAAAAATAAAGTTTGGGGAGACCGGTGTGTCCTGTGTTGTTGACAGCTTCGGGGAAGACGGTTCTGAGGTCTTCTCTGAAGAAACGACGATTTATATCAACCGCGATCATCCTCTCTACAAGAGGGAATCTGCAAAAGTTGATACCCATACATTAAACCTTGCGAGGCTCATCACACAGGAAATCTCACTCATGAAAGATCCAAGAAGTCCGAGACAGGCCTTCGAACGTCAGAGCAAGCTCCTGAAGGATGCATTTATTGATTGATTTTGTACAGAAGAAGAATTAATGAGTTACGAATATATGGAAAACCATTGGGAGCAATTTCAAAGAGTATAACTTACACAACCTTCTTCTTCATGCCCTCCCCATTATTTAATATTCTCTTTCTTCTTCTTTTTCTGCTCGTACATATCTTCGTCTGCGTGATTAAGTAGTTCTTGCATAGAACAGGGGGATGTTGGGTCATAGTGTGCAAAACCGATGCTTAAAAAAAGTTTGTAACTGCGATTGCCGACTATATTGTAATTGAGAATACTTTCTCTCAATCGCTCAGCAAGTATTTGGGGCAGGTCATCAGTTGTTTTGTCCATAAGAGCTACAAATTCATCCCCACCAATCCGAGCCAATATGTCAGATTTACGAATATGCTTTTTTAAAATCCCCGATGTATCAATTAATGTCTTATCCCCTTCTTCATGACCAAACTTATCATTAATCCATTTTACATTGTCTACATCAGCATATAAGAGAAGCATTCCGTTTTTTGTCCGATTAGCTTTCTTTAATTGTTGTTCTGCCAAAAAATCAAAGCCTCTCCGGTTGTATAGACTCGTAAGTTCATCAAGGAGTGATAGTTCACGATATTTTTTTTCAGATTCCTTAACTTTTGTCAGCAACTTTTCTCTCTCATCAACAAGATATCCCAATAATGTGTAAATAAATGGTATAAGGATGATTAAAATATGAAAAGCATGAAT
>JALHSV010000544.1 GCA_022865525.1 Thermodesulfovibrionales bacterium | reverse complement strand
TGCTCTGCCAATTGGCTTCGGGCAGAGAGGATAAAAAGTGTATTTTGGCTGCGCCCGCTTCCCGACACATACGGATTACGGCACGGACGATTTCCGGGTGGGTGTAGGCGCCGGGGTTGTTGCGCTGGGCATTCGCCAGTAAAGCGACCTGGGAATTCTTTTTTACGAAACGTTTCATACCCCCAATTTTTTGCACTGCTTTCAATGTCGCAGCATACGAGTCCATACTTTCCACAACCGCGATATCGGGAGTTTTGGCGGCATCGAGAATTCCTGGTGCCGCAATGATCGATGTGGCTCCAAGTAAGGCCCCGGTTTTAATGAAAGAACGTCGATCCATATCTTTTTTCATGAATACCTCCTCGCAGAATGGATATTAGCAATTATTAATAAAGATAGCAAAAAAGCAGTTACCTTCTAATGGCTGTCCCCAATTCTTCCCTTCCCACTTCATGATTGTCCTGTTGTCTCCCTTTCCCTCCGCTTCTCCTTGACAATCAATTCTAAACCTGCTAGCAATAAAATAGTGCGGGGGGGGTTAGTATGAAAATCATTGTCCTGAACGGCAATCCCGATAATAAAAACATCAAGTTTGATAATTATCTCACCGAGTTGGCAAATGATCTCCAGAAAAAGAATCATGGCACCAAGATCTTCACCTTAAGAGATATGAATATCAACCATTGTGTCGGCTGTTTTGGCTGCTTTGTGAAAACCCCGGGAGAATGCGTTTTCAAAGACGATTCCGCTGAAATATGCCGCAGTGTTGTCAATGCTGATTTTGTCCTTTTTTCATCCCCAATAATGATGGGATTTACCAGCGCCCTGCTGAAGAAAGCCAATGAGAAACTTTTGCCCATATTTCATCCTTATTTCGAATTTTTAAATGATGAGACACGTCATATAAAAAGATATAAGAAATATCCGCCCATTGGACTTCTTTTGGAAAACAATGAGCGGACCGATAAAGAAGATGTTTTTATTATATCTGAAATTTACAGGCGAGAGGCCATGAATTTTAAATCATCATTCTCTTTTACCAGGTTTACAAACGATCCAATAACGGAGCTGGCACATGAAATTAGCCGTATTTAATGGTTCACCCAGGGGGAAAACAAGCAATACGACAGTTCTGCTTGACAATTTCCTCAATGGTTATATGACAAACTATGGCAACTCGTATGAATTAGGATACTTGGCTAATGAAAAAGAAGCGGAAAAAAATATTGAATTGTTCAAGGAAGCCGATCGCGTGTTGATTGCCTTCCCCCTCTATTTCGATTCAATGCCGGCAAATGTCAAGACGTTTATAGAATCACTTGAGCCGCTTTGTCTCCGATCCGGCAATCCAGGAATTGGATTCATCATTCAATCCGGCTTTCCTGAATCGGATCATTCAAGGTACGTGGAAAGCTATCTTGAAAAATTGGCTAAACGTTTGGGCTGTAAATACAGCGGCACGGTTATCCGTGGCGCATTTGAGACAATAAGGGTACCATTTTTGATAGACAATGTTTTTCATAAGATATTTATCGCCGCTGGCAAGATTACCAACATGGGTAGGGTGGGACATTTTTTTAATACCAAAAAACTCTACAAAAAAATATACAGATTGGGCATGACATTTGGCAAAACCGGTGAATTTGATAGAAAAATCGTTCAGCAATTGGCCAAACCCGAAAAACTATCCAGGTTTGGCTCCTGCTTATTCAGGTTTGTCGGCAAACATCTATACTGGAATATTTTACTCAAAAGAAACAATGCCTACGATAAACGATTCGACACCCCTTACGCTGATCAATAAATGTCGATCAGCTCTTGACTTATAACTGCAGGACAAACTATGAAAAAATTTGTAATTATTAGTTTAATATTTTTAGCATTAATTATCATTTTACCTTTTATTACAGGCTTGCTTTATTCACCAAACAATAAAATTCCCGGAAATTACATTGGTAATAAATTAGAAGTTAAAGGTAGGATGATGCGCTATTATCAAACCGGGAATGGTGAAAATATTTTTTTTATTCACGGCAGTATGGGGAGCGTAGAAGACTGGGAAAAACTATACCCCTTGGTAAAAGACAAGTACAGAGTGACGGCGATAGATAGACCTGGTATGGGTTTTAGTGATATTGAAAAGAACGATTATACATTAGATGGAAATGCAAAAATAGCGCGGGAGATAATTAGTAAATTAGCTTTAAAAAATGTGATAATTGTTGGACATTCGTATGGTGGGGCAATTGCTTTAAGAATGGCAATTGACTATGATGAGAACATAAAAGGTTATTTATTATTGGCTCCGCTTGGATATGTAATTGATGATCCCACTGCCGGTATTTTTACTACGAAAATGATTTCTATCCCTATTTATGGAGAAGGATTATTAGTATTCCTTGATCCAATTATTGGGGAGGCAATGGTTGAAAAAAATCTATTAAAGTATATGAAAGGCGATGAATCGCTTTTCCCGGAAAATTTTATTCCATTTAGGAAAGAGTTGTGGAATAAAGCAATAGCTATGGCCACAAGAGCCAGGCAATCGGACAATTATAATAAAGAAATAGTGAAATACTCCCACAAATACCGCGGCATAAAACATAGTGTAAGTATCATTGTAGGCGATAATGATAGAAAACAATTGCTGTTGCAATGCGATAGACTGGCCAGAGAAATCCCCGATTGTAAATATGTAAAGTTAAAAGCAGTTAATCATTATATTCAATATGCCAGGCCAAATGAAGTTGTAAAGGCCTTAGAAGAATTGAGTGAAAATAATTAGCAATATAAAGCCCATTGCATCCGACCTGTGGGGCTGAGGCGTTTTTAATGTTGATTGGAGTTAAAGAAAGTTAACGATATCTCGGAACGGATTCTCTCTATTTTTTAGTGGCGAAATAATTCACGATGCGTTTGAACAGGGTTGCGGATCTTTTTTGGAGAACGGCGCTGTCCGTCCTGCGGTTTTTCTCGCTGAATAGCCGCATCTCCTCCTGGCGCCGGGTGATCACCTGCGAAAGCTTCAAGGCCATTTGTTCGTTCATGCCGATCAGCTGTTTGAAGCGGGCCGACGACACCAGGATGATGACGCTTTCGCGGTCAGCCGTGACCGTGGCGTTGAATTTTTCACCGGTAACCAGGGAGATTTCACCGAAAAAGTCACCGGCCCCGAGCCGGGCGATGACCTGGCCGCCCTTGAGCACATTTACGGCGCCGGAATAAATGTGATAAAAATAATCGCTGGCGTCGCCTTCGCGGATGATGGTCTCAGCGCCGCCGAAAACCTTGTATTCAGCTGCATCCAGCAGATCGTGGAACTTCTCCGTTTCGATCTCGCGCAATACGTCGTTGCCCTGCAGAACTTCGGCCAGGGCCTGCCGGGGGATCTCGGCGCTCCGCTCCTGCTTCATGTACACATCGCGCTTCGGGTAGGGGATCTCGACACCCTGGCGCCGGAAAGCGTACCAGATGCGGCGCCTGGCCTCGGAGGCGATGACATTGTGCCGGGCGTAGTCGTCGATCCAGAACTTGACCAAATAATTCAGCGCGAAATCGGCGAAATCCGCCAGCTGCACCTCCGGGGGCGGCTCACGGCGAATTTCTGGCATGGACTCCAGGGCTTCAAGGATGGCCTCGCCCACCCGGTCGGGACTGTCCTGGTAACTGGCAGCAACGCCGATCTTCAGGCGAACAGGCTGCCCTCCCGAACCGTAGATCAGGACCTCGGCTTTCGACGCCGTCTGGTTGGGGATGACGATCAGTTCCCGGTCGATGGTGCGGATCTTGAACGAGCGCCAGCCGAACTGCTCCACCCGCCCCTCGCGGTCGCCGATGCGCACCCAGTCCTCGAGCTTGAAAGAGTCTTCAAAATTCAGGACGATGCCGGAAAACAGGTTGCCCAGGATGTCCTGCAGGGCGAAGCCGATCACCACGGTCAGGACCGCCGATGAAGCCCAGAGCGCCGTGGGCCTGATGTTCAGGTAGTAATTCAGGATCAGCAGGATGCCGACGATATAGAGGACAAAAACCACCACTTCCCTG
>JALHSV010000543.1 GCA_022865525.1 Thermodesulfovibrionales bacterium | reverse complement strand
TAAATCCTGAAACCATTCTTTATGGACTTTCTTGCTTTCAAAGAGCTTGTCATATATCCGCATCATAAGAGGGCCGGAACCAAATACCCACCCGGTTATTTTTGATCCATAGTAATAAATTTCACCTTGCTGAATGGGAATGAGTTGCAGATATGATTTCTTTTTTCTTGCATTTGGGATACTGAATCTCATCGACTGTTAGCGCCGCTTGAGAAGAGCCATCGCAGACGAGCCAATAATGGCGGCAGTGGTTTCCATCGATATCAGTGCATGAGCATTTAAATCAGATCCCTTCTTTTTAACCTCTCAATAACAATCCTTCGTTACAATGACACCTCAACAAGTAAAGATGTGGAGGTAGTCATTGTAAAAGCGATGTATCAATTGCGGAAGGTATTTCATTCCTGACCGGCGTATAGGAGAAAGGCAGAAAGTGTGTGGGAGAGGAGCGTGCAAGAGGGAGCGGAAGAAGAAGGCCCAAGAGAACTGGCGGAATAATAACCCTGAGTATTTCAAAAATCATTACACTGACTATGTAAAGCCATGGCGGCAGAAGAAGCGTCTTTTATCTTCGATGGGGAGGCCGGAGGTGATAAAAGACAAGATACCCCCCTTAAAGCCTTACCAGCAGCTTATTTTACTGATACCGGGGGACAAGACCGGGATGATAAAAGACGAGATACGGCTGCGAAGGGTTGCTGGATCTACCTTTGTGGCTTGCGGGCCATGATAAAAGACAATATGGACGCGCAAGAGCTTCTTTCTTAAACTGAACCTAACACAATAATCATGGAGGTTCATTATGGATGAGGCGCTTCAGAGTCAGGCAAGGCATCTTTATGCTGTTGAGAAGTTAAGTATGCGTCAAGTGGCACAGAAGATCGGGATATCGAGGAAAAAGGCGGCACGGCTTATCATCACCGATAATCTTGCGAGGAAAGTGCCGGATAGTATCATCAAGCCCTATGAAGGGCTGATCCATGAGTGGTACCGGGAGTATCCCTTTTTGCAGGCGATACAGGTCTATGAGAGATTAAAAAGCTATGGCTTTACCGGTGGATACACGGCGGTAAAAGAATATACGCAGCCCTTCCGGAAGAAGAGGAGAAAAAAGGCATACCATGAACTTGTGTTTCTGCCGGGGCAGGAAGCACAGGTGGACTGGATGCAGAGGACATTGCCCTTCGGGGTTGTATACGGGTTTGTCTATATTCTGGCCTTCTCGCGGTATCTGTATGTGAGGTTTTATCCCCGAAACAGCATGGAGTTCTTTCTCGACGGGCACATAGAGGCCTTCAGGGAGACCGGGGGAGTGGCCGGAACAAACAGGTACGATAACTTAAAGAGCGTTGTAATAAGCAGAAAGCCCGATATCACTTACAACGCCCAGTTCCTTGATTTTGCGAGGCACTATAGGTTTTCTATCTATGCCTGCAATCCTGGAAAGGCAAATGAGAAAGGCAGGGTTGAGCGGGTCATCAGAGACATAGGTAGTTTTATCAGGGTCAACACCTTCAAGGACATCGAGGAGTTAAACAAGAAGGTGAGCCTTTGGCGCATCGAGCGCAACAACAGGGTTCATCGCACAACAGAAGAGAGACCCTTGGTATTGTTAAAAAAGGAACGGCTTAAGGGTCTTCCGCAGATACCCTATAAACCCTACAGGGTACAGCAGGCGTCTATCAGCACCACCGGCTTTGTGTATTTTGATACCAACCGCTATTCGGTCCCATCCTCCTACAGCGGTATGCCCTGCGATATCTTCGCCTATCCCGGACATATCGAGATAACCGTAAAGGGCAGGAAGATAGCCGTCCATCCGAGGACGTTTAAGAAAAAGACAAAGATAGAGAACCCTTCTCACCGGGAGAGACTTCTGGAGATAACGCCGAACTTCAAGCACCAACGTATCTATCAGCTCATGAAGGCGATGGACAAAAACATGGAGCAGTTCATCGTATGCACTCAGCAGGAAGGACAGGACCCTCTTGCTGTTGCTTACGGACTGTTCAAACTGCTCAAGGGCAATGCCAAAGAAACTCTCATCTCGGCTGTGAAAGAGGCCCTATCCGGTAAAATCTACAAAGCGGCATATGTACAGAGTCTCCTTCAGCCCTCCGGGTATCAGGACAACCCGGTACATCCCCAGGATGCCGGGCTCCTCAGCATCGATTACGAAGGGAGGGATCTCAGCGACTATGATGAACTTATCTGACCTGTGGAAACACTTCCGGTTGCTTACCGATATGACCACTCTTCCTGAAAAAGACAAAGAGTTCCTGCAGAGGTTCCTTACGGAGGAATACCAAAAGAGAACGCAGAAAAGAATCGAATACCTCATGAGAATGTCCGGAATCAAGAGGATCAAACTGATGAGCGACTTCGACTGGAAGTTCAATCCCAAAGTCCCCAGGGACAAGATTATGGAGTTCATGAACACCGACTGGCTTAAAAGACCCTGCAATGTGGTCATTATGGGGCCTGCCGGTGTAGGCAAGACACACATCGCAACCTCCCTTTGTCATGAAGCCCTTACGAAAGGGCATCAGACAATGTTCCTGAGCCTCTTTGATCTTGCCGGCAAGATGGCCAAGGCAAAGACCCTTTATAGCTTCGTGGAATATTACTCCAAAGTGCCCGTTCTTTGTCTCGATGAACTCGGCTATGCAATGCTTACCAAGGAGCAGGCAGATTGTATCTTCCAGATTATCTCGAAACGCACGGAAATCGGTACCACCATTGTTACTACAAACCTGATACCTTCACTGTGGGGAAAGATATTCGACACGGTGACCGCCTCTGCAATACTCGACAGGCTGAGTATGAACGGAAGGTTTATCACCTTTGAAGGGAGGTCTTATAGAAACAGGCAATAGCCGACAAAAAGGAATAGTCAGATAAGGATAAATTTACAAATCGGCTTACTCTTATGAATCAACTCGTCTCCAGCAGGGTTGATTGACGGCTTCTCACGCCCTGATCTATGTCGGCACCGAGCCACCGCCGCCATATTCGGCTCTTTTCGAGCGCCGCCAACAGGGGAGTTATATCTCGGTGAGTTTACCCTGTCAGAGACCTTTGTAATCTCCATCTCCTCTGAAGGAATGGAGGTGAGAAGATCTTTCAGCAGCGCAACATCATTCACTGTAGGATTAAGCCACAAATCCTCCTTATCCCGGGGGATGATCACCGGCATCCTATCGTGGATAGGGGATATAAGATCGTTAGATTCGGTTGTAAGTATAGTACAGGTACATATCTTCTCTCCTTCCGGCGATGTCCATACAGTATAGAGTCCTGCAAACCCAAATGGCTTCCCGGATTTAAGATGGATATAGACCGGAACCTTCTTTTTCTTCTCATTCTGCCACTCATAAAAGCCGTTCGCGATGACAAGACATCTCTGCTTACTGAATGCAGCCTTGAAACTTGGTTTCTCAGCTACCGTCTCGGAACGGGCATTAATCATCTTATAGCCGTCAGATAGCTCCTTTGACCAGGGAGGGACAAACCCCCAGTGGCACTTCACCAGTTGCTTTACCCCACGGTTATTGATAATGATTATGTCATGTGTCGGAGCGACGTTATAGCTTGGCTCGAACTCGAATGAAGGTTGATCTACGTCAAAATAGTCAGCGATTTCCTTGACGGTACAGCTTCTTACAAAACGGCCACACATACCTTAAAGTACCATAAAACGAATGTGTCATTGTTATATCCCATCCCTATTGACAGTGAACTATCGT
>JALHSV010000542.1 GCA_022865525.1 Thermodesulfovibrionales bacterium | reverse complement strand
TCCTTGCCTGGGTGAGGGCGGTGAAGATATCTCCGGCTCCCCTTCAATTCAAAAACAACGCGTGAGCCTTCTCCTTCACGTACATCACCACCAATGGCTGTTATTAGGGCTTCTATGTCAGAGAAAACAATTCCCGCTCTCGTAGGCGTAGCAAAGATCGCTTCAAGCGTGCGACGGTATTTTGCCTTCACAAATTATGATAATATATTATGTCATCACATGCAAGCACTATCTGATAGCATAGAGCAGCAGCGACAATCTGAAGACAAAGTGACAAGGGGTCAGGTGCAGAAGTCAAAAGTGCAAAAGGAGCAGAGGGGACTAAAGAAAGGCAGGGTTCAAGGGATCAAGGGTTCAAGTGGAACATTAAATGCTGTCATCGCGAGGCCGAATGGAATGAGGCCGTGGCGATCTCGCTGCTCAATATTTTCCTGTCATTGCGAGCGAAGCGTGGCAATCTCGGTGTTTCATGAAGGCTGAGATTGCTTCGTCGTCCCGAATGCTTTCGGGACTCCTCGCAATGACAGTTTTTGTATTTATGCATATCATCTCAGCGCATCCGCCTGTAGCGGCTCTCCTCGGCGAGTCCGCATGAATGCGGAAAAGGATTCAGAAGAAAAGGGGTCAAGGATCCACGAATAGTAGTAGGGCCAAACCTTTATAGTTCAGTTCTTAGGACGAGACAGCATCGATATTAGCAGGAAGTTTACTGAGGGTGAGTTCTTTGAGATGGACTTTTTTACTTGCATTGTCGATGTCTATGCCTACCAAGTTGCCTTCGGCATCATAATCAAGCACAATACCTTCAGAGATTTCTTTGCTGTCAATACTCGGTTTTTCGGAGAGATCGATGTAAAGTGAATCGGTCTCCGGGTAGTAATTCAGTTTCATGGCTTAAACCCCCTGTCGAGAAAAGCATTGTGGATTGTTCTCTTGTCTTTTAGGGTAACAACCCTTAATACACGCCCTTCGAGTTCAGCAATAATACCCCAGAACCGAAATCGGTTATGTTCCTGAGGCTCCATTTTGAGAGGCTTCTTAATTACATCAATACACCATTCCTTCTTAAGATACGGCCGCTTCCTTAAAACTTCCTTCTCAAAATATTCTGAGAACTTGTAATCATCCATTTTATGTATATCTATTGTACCTTTGAGAGTACCGTAATCTTCCATAGAAGTCAATTTAAAGGGCGAACGGCGAAATAGGGGACGTTGCAAATCGCCGGGGCGGAGAGGGGTCGAGGAGGATAACCCTATTTTAAAGTTTTTTCTTGAGGGATTGCTTTTTTAAACAAGAAAGGCGTTCAGAAGCTGTTTTTATTTAACAGACTATATTTGAAAAGCAGTTTTATTCTTGTCTTCAGCCATTTTTACTTCATTCTGAATAGCCTTCTGGACCAACTGATTCAGTGGAATGCCCAACAAGGCAGCCAGCTTCACAGTTTTTAGGTGAAGCTCTGCCGGGATGCGGATATTAAAGGCTCCTCTGCATGACTTCACAGGTTTTTTACCGGCTTCTTTGCATAGTTCAATATAATCATCAACGCCCTCATGGAATGCCTTTATCAAGACATCTACCGTCTTTCCTTCAAAGGTAACCAGATCATTTATACCCTCTATTTTACCGTAGAATATTTTATCCTCGGCGCTGAAATGCACAGATCCGACAAACTCTTTATACGTCAATACGTCTTCTTTCATTAAATGACTCCTTTTCTTCTTAGTTCTTCCTCAATGCAGTTCACTTGATAGAGTTTCATTTCATTGCCAGGGTGCGGCTTATGCAATCTGATAATGTGCATGGTTGTTCTGTTTATGAATGCAACCCTTGACCCTGCTGTTTTACCTGCTTTTGTCTCTTCATAACCAAAAGACTTTAAAAGTCTCTGCAGTTCATCATAGGTGAAATCTCTCGGCTTAGATAAGAAACGCTCCAGGAGTTTCTTGGTTTTACTCATTCTTAGACTTACTATATAAAGATTGTGTAACTAAAATCAAGTTACTGTCAAATAATATCGAAATAATATCGCGACACATCCCGTATTTGCGCATGCAGATATTTAAAGAAAAAGGGTTTAAGGGGTCAAGTATAGGAAAGGCAGTGGCCGAGGATTCGAGGGTACAAGTGGAACATTAAATGCTGTCATTGCGAGCGACTAATCCCTTTTTTGTCATCGCGAGGCCGAATGGAATGAGGCCGTGGCGATCTCGCTGCTCAATATTTTCCTGTCATTGCGAGCGAAGCGTGGCAATCTCGGTGTTTCATGAAGGCTGAG
>JALHSV010000541.1 GCA_022865525.1 Thermodesulfovibrionales bacterium | reverse complement strand
GGTTTGGCCGACGAATACTATACGTCCGCCGTGGCCTACAATGAGTTCTACCCGGCCGGAGTGGAGCCGCTCGAACCCAACATCACCGCCCTGCTCGATCCGAAAAATCTCAAATGGAAAGAACTGGTGACGAAAAAGACCGCCGTGCCCACGCTGTGGGAAAAAGCGGCATATGAGGCGATGGAAAAGGTTTACCAGCAGAAGCGTCGTCAGACCAACGAGAAGATCGCCGCTCTGAAACGCGCCAACGCCCCCCAGGCGGAGATCGAAGCCCTGCAGGCTCATAGCGAGGAAATGTCGCGGCTGAACGGCCTGGAAGTGAACGCCTTTTTCAAAAAGAGCCGCTTCCAGGGCAAGGTCGGCGCCTTCGAGGGCGCCGGCTACGCGGCCAAGGGGCTGTTCCGTCCCATGCTCGATTGCCTGATGTTCAGTCGCGGCCGCAAGCCCTTCTGCAAGGTCTGCGAACAGGCGGTGATCCGCACCATCCGTTATTACAGCGAGTAATTTATTCCCACGGATAGCATAATAAATAGTAGTTAAAAAACACTATAAAAAACTTAGTTAAGGATTCTTTCTAGGGCCTATTTTAAAAAAATAAAATAATTTCTCCCCTGTCACGAAGCGATAGGGAGAGACCTATATAATAGGGGAAAGTACATATTTTTAGGCACTCCCCTAGTTAAAAATATGAAAAATGAGGTGAAACGATGAAAAAAAGTGATAAAAAGAAAAAAATTGGAGCTGAAAGCGCTAAAATATCCGGGAAAAGGCCGTTCCCTATCGCCCGCGCCCGGGCACTGCGCCGCCTGGGGAGGAGGAAAGGGCTCCTGCGCGGCGCCATCCGCTCGCCGCTGCTGACGTGGATCGGCAAGCGCCTGGGCCTCGACCGCAAACTGGCCGCAACCTACGCCGCCATCTTTGCCGAGGCTATCGACCACAACGGCCTGGCAGACTTGGAAGCGGTCGCCTTAAGGCACAGTCTGAAAGGCGAGGCCCGGCTACCATTGACGGCTGCCGTGGAGAGGCTCCGGCAGTTGGGCCTGGTGGTGGTAAACCGGGGAAAAGCGTCGCGCTCAATTCTTATGGGCTCCATGGTGGAACTGGACGCGGTCGTCTTCATGGAAATACTCCAAGGCAAGGACAGCGACTCCCGCGTCGATTTCGACGACCCCCTGGCGGTCATCGGCGAAGCGGATGAGCTGCTGCACCTTTCGCATGATCGTGAGATCTCCCGGCAGATGCTTTTTTCCAGTCTCTCCCGCCTGGCCGCCAAGAGCGCCGGACGCAACCCGCTGGGAGCCTGGCTGAAGGGGCTGCCTGCCGTCGAGATGGCGCTCTTTTTCATGGCCGCCTCAACGGCGGCTGTCACGGGCAGGGCGTACGACCTGGACGATTTCTTCAGAGACTGCCAGCTGCCCATGGGCGAAAAGGGACGTTTGCTGCGCCTCATCAACGACGGCCGGTCGCTAACCGCCAAGCGCCGTCTTGTGGAGTTCAAAAATAACGATATGTCCGAGTGCCTGGCCTTCAAGTTGGGGCCGGGATCGATCGAGAAGCTGTACCCACGACTGCGCACTGTCGGAGGAGATGATGATACCAGGAGTGGAGAGGTCGTTGGGCTCAAGCCCTGCCCGGAAAAGCCCATCATGCTCTTCTTGCCCGCAGGGCTGGCAAAAGAGCTGGCCGCCCTGGAGCGCGCCTGCGCACCCGCCGCCTTCCGCCGCTTCGCGAGCGGCCTCAGGAAAGTCGGGCTGCCGCCTGGTCTGACCATCCTGCTGCACGGCGCCCCGGGCACGGGCAAGACCGTCGCCGCCTTAAACCTGGCCCATGCCGCCGGACGCCCCGTCCTGCAGGTTGACATGAGCCAGCTGCGTGACAAGTACGTTGGCGAGAGCGAGAAGAACGTGCGCGTTGTGTTCGACCGCTGGCGCGAATGCCGCGACGGCGGCAAGGACCCGGCGCCGCTGCTGCTGCTCAACGAGGCCGACGCCATGGTCGGTCGCCGCGTCGCGGTGGGCCACAGCGTCGACCAGATGCACAACATCATGCAAAATGTCCTGCTCGAGGAGCTGGAGCATTTCGAGGGCATTCTGGTGGCCACCACCAACCTTATCGATAACATCGACAGCGCCTTTGATCGTCGCTTCCTGTATAAATTGCGATTCGATCTGCCCGGCAGGGAGGAGCGTCACCGGATCTGGCTGAGCCGAATAACGGGGCTGAGTAAGGAATGGGCGGCGCGTCTGGCCGCCTATCCTCTGAGTGGTGCCCAGATCGAGAACGTCGCCCGCCGCGCCCTGCTCGACGGGCTGCTGAAGAAGCGCCCCGAGCTGGCAGAGCTGGAGGCAATGGCCGTTGCCGAGGGCTCCTTCCGCAAAAGCAAAGTATGTGTCATGGGATTCACGTCCAAGGATGCCAAGGATCAAAATGAAGAATAGTGATTAGTGACGGTAGAGTGCTTTGTTTTCCTAATTCTCTCTTCATCCCAGGTTGAACAGGGTGAGTTCCGCCCACTGTGTATTGTTGGTGATTGAAATATGGTGTAGCGGAAAGTAGCAATAACTATAGATAATTTATTTCTCGATCAAATATTGTTAAATAAATCCACATAATTACGTTGTGTTATAGGCCAAATCCGCCTTAGCGTACTACGATTTCCGTTTCGTGAACTGGGGCCTATTAGGCTATTTTATTCCGAACTCTGCTTGTAATTCTTTGAACCGATAGCATACGATGTGCACAGGAAATCGATATGTATCTCGTATGAACGCTAATTGCGACATAGTGTCCTCTGGAGCACCTTCGTCTATGACAATGGCAAGGATCAGGCTGAATTTATGTTTCACGTCTTCTGCCAATGACGTGTAATACATACTCAAGCGATCAAGAGATTTTCTTGCGATCATCTTGGCATGTATTACTTTGCGCAGCATCTTGACTTCGACTGCAATAAACCTGCCTTCCTCAAGCGCCACACCGTCGAATATATATTTGACTCCATGTTCTGGTTTAACCTGCCTGATGATCTTCAGGTTGAGTTCAGCAGACAGTTTCCTCATGACGAGGTCTTCGGCCAAGACGTAAGACGCCTTGAAGTCTCGTTGCACGTTAAGGATAGATGTTTGTTTCGGAGCAGATGAGTCCGTTGTTGTATGGTCTGTGACCTCTTCTGCAGCTTTATCTTCGAGATTATTGGCTTGTTCTTGAGGTGTCGCAGGTGCCATCGGAGGTAATTCGAATGGCCCTATTTTGAGTCCTCCACCGGCTTCGATTCGTTTGTGAATCACGCTAATGCAAGCACGCATATGTGAACGAAAAACCCATATTACGATTAGAACGACAATTGGCCATATTAGTGACTGCATCAGCGGTATGTACGCTCTAAGGTTTTCAAGAACTTTGTCGATGAAATGAATCATTTATCTCTCCTAGCCCAACGTCATACTTTAGTCTCATTTTGTCCGCCGCGGTCAAAATGTAAACTGGAAGCGTTTGTTAGGGCATGATCATCTTATCAATGCTAGGTACTAGTTTTCCAAGAAGCGTCACTACAAGTGGGTGCTTTAGAAATGCCGATAATCTGGACTTTACTTCTCGTTTCTCCTTTGTTGAGGCATCGGAGTTGTTGATGGCCTCGATGATTTGATTTAGGTTAACGGAGTTACCCTGGACGTTGGCGTCACCGATCTGGACATTTGCTGAAGAGTGAACTGAGTAGTGCGTACTCTGATCGAATGTGATCTTGATTGGTGCGTCAGCACCGTCATTCTCGACAACATCAACACCAAAGGCGCTTATATGACCTATCCCATCGATAAGACCATTGGAATCCGTCCTAATCGGATTCCAATGAATTAGGTTATGCTCAGCTAGCTGATCGCTGATGTAAATAATATCTTTGTCTGGAATAGGTGGCGTGAAATCTGATGACTTGAAGTGTAAATTTTGTTCACGCCGCTTCTCGTAATACTTCTTCAAAATGAGGCCACGAAGTTCATTGTCTGTCATTTTCCTTCCTTTACCCTAATTAATAATTCACTTTCGTTTCGCACGTGGATTTCGGCGTGACGCTTTTTGAAATGCGCGATCGCGATCTTTCCGACGGCTTTCGTGATGAAATAATTCCACACTACCCCGATCCCAATTGATGCCACGGGCACCGTGTACTTCACAATGGATCTCTGCAGCACCTTGATCCCTATTTTGGCGGCGACGTGCTTCAAGGAAGCCAGCAATTCCTTGGAAAAAAAAGATTTGGCGGCATTGCCGGCCATTTTACCGCCGATCTTCATCCCGGCCTTTCCCGCGAATTCGGCGGTCGACCCACCGATGGCAAAGGCAAGGATGGTGAGTATATCTTCCGGGTCATCAAAATCCAGTGGTGCTTCATACAGCTTGCCTAAATTGGCCACCAGTTGCAGTTGAAAACGGATAAGCAGAATAGCTTCACCTCCGATAGCCGCCAACCCGATGGCGATGTTCGCTGGCACCCCCACTCCACCTTCCCCTCCAGACAATATAGCGACGATTTCATCGGCGGAAATGACAATACCTGTAATACCACCCAGGATAGATGCATTCTTGGCCGCGACACTTATGAGTTTTTTTGCCAGCTTCTCTCTGTCTTTGGTGTTGTATTTTTTCTGAAAATACTCAACGTCAGCCTTTTCAAAATAATTTTTAAATGCCTTGTCGATCAGTTTCCATAGCCATTCTCCCTTGCGGAACGATTCCCACCCCCCAAGTTCCTTATATTCCTCCTTGGTCTTCTGCAATTGTTCTTTTATGCTTTCTTTTTCATCTTCCATGATTCCATCCTTTGCAATTAACTCTTTATTTTTATGATAACATAAAAAAAATATTATTAATATTTACACTTCCCGCGCCTCTTTTTATATGCAAAGCCGACATCTATGATGTTTTAAAGTATGCGACTTAAAAGGTAATTGGCCGGGTTTGATAGGTGAGTTGCGTCATGATTATTTTCAAATCAAGCTAATGACAAGAGATCGGCAGATTCCAGTTTTTATGAACCAGCTTTTTCAAATCACTCCTCCTCTTCCACTTTCCAGGTCCCCGCAACAGTGCGGTGCACGACCGCGTACATGCGGGACAAAAGGAAATTGGCCGACTCGGAGATGGAAATGGGGGTCATAATGCTCTTGATCTGCCCGGCCAGCCTGTACAGGTACCGTTTCATGCTGCTCACAACCCCGGAGTCGATCTGACAGCATTCAAGGAAATACGCCCGGAACAGCTCCTGGCACTCCCGGACGATGAACACCGCCATACGCCGGTCGAAGCGGTGCCCTAGGTAGAACGTCACGTCGCGCAGCTCGCGCATCCAGCGCATGACGGTCTCCGGGGTTTCTGACAGGCAGGGAATACTCATGACGAACCCCTCATCGGTATAATGTCCCTCCCTGAGCAGCTTGAACATCCTGGCCAGATAAGCCATCCGCTCAAAACGCAGGGCGATGTTCCTGAAAAAGAACTTCACGTTGATCCAGCCCCGCTGGGCTAGCACCATCAACCAAGCAATAATGGTCATCATGGTTGTCTCCTGCCACAATTATAGTATCGGTGGTATGTCACATGATGACATAGGTGGGAAGATTTTTAATTTATCTTCATAAATTCCCTCAAAAATTGTGAAAAAAGAAAATCGTTGAGTTGAAAAATATATCCCTAACAGCACGAAAAAGGATTGCACAAAAAGGGGGCTGAAAAAGCGTTCATAAGCTGAACGGAATTGGTCTTCGCTGATAGGAATGGGGAGAAAAGCTCTCTGGAATCGACTAAGAGACACGATCTATAAGCAGATTGATGATTATCAAGCGTAACTGCAGGATTACTTACTTTTTCCATAAATGCCTATCTTAAAAGATTATTTTTGTTAATTCTTCCACGATCCAAATCATGCCTTCGGTATCCTGCCCGCAGTATTCCACTAGGTGCTTGCGCACTTGTTGTCTTTCTTCTTCGCTAACATCGCCAAAAGTGACGCGCGCATATTCCCTGGAAGCGGTTCCGCCATCGGCAATTTCCATTCCTTCGTAACCTTTCCCTGTGAGGGCAGGAAGGACCGACTTGAGTGAGGCGCTTCCATCCTGATCAGGATGGTAATAGCAAAAGCTTTTAAAGGGCCTCAACAGGTCAATAATGCGCTGCTTTATTCGCACTACCCATTCACTGTACTGTGGGTATGACTCGGCACATCCGTCCAGACAGCCGGTTTCGAAGCCGGCGTTATACGCAATAATGGAGCCGCTGTTGCCCAGCAGCGACTTAAGTTCTTTTAATATTTCCGGCCGGGGATCGGCTTTCCCCTCCGCGAGAAAGGAATGGTGCTCCTGTTTACTGCCCTCTTTTTGAACGATGTGCAGGGAAAATTGAAACGGGATGTTTTGATAGGGCCGTGTTCCATCATAAAAAGGAATTGCCGGAGCGACGGTTTCAAAATCCAAAAAGTACAACGGATATTGCAGAGTGGAAAGAAATTTCATGATGTTCTTTTTGTCTATATGGGGCTTATTTGTTTTAGCGCATTTTACCTGAATGTTCTGACTTGAGCTGAGTTTTGCACCAGCGGGAATATCTTTTAGTTTTTGAACTTTCTGCTGCAGTAATTCAAACCCCAGAGTTTTTCCTCTATAAAGGGAAAAAACATTATTCTGGGGCAGAAAAGCCCAGCATATTTCCTTTAACGGGCATTCGTACAGGTTGCTGCAATGCGGGCCAATTTTGATATCGGGGCATTCTGCACCTTGAATGACTTTCACCATTTTCTCCAGGTTTGGCTCAACCTGCAATACCAACTCCTGGGTCTGTTTGGTAATGTCTTCTTTAGTAAAAAGCTTATCAGGCTCGATATCTCCCTGGCGGACATACTGGTTGTTGATGTGCATTAAAAATAGTTTGTTGAGGTTTATGCCGGAGTTCCGGCAAACATAGCTCTGGATAGCCACATCAGG
>JALHSV010000540.1 GCA_022865525.1 Thermodesulfovibrionales bacterium | reverse complement strand
CTTTATCCCACTAAATTGTCTTATTTTCATTATAAGAATTTTTTCATTTGTTTTATGTTGGGAGAAAAGTTAGATGATTTTGAGAAGGCTGTGGGGAGATGGGGATCAGTGAGACTTGAGCAGGCTCAATATAGTGAGACTACATATTCAGCAGTTAAGTTTGTATATCAGCCACTGCCAGTGAGAATGAAGAATTGGAAACTCGATGCAGAAGATGAACAGGAATAAGACAGAAATTCATTTTCTTTTGGGCAGGAAAAATTGCCCTTATTCAAAAAAACCAGTTTCAGGAGTCCCAACGTAAGGTTCCGGCCAAGTGCATCTTGTGTTGTTCTTTGAAAAGTTGATAATTTGCTCATGATTCAATTGGAGGTTAATCATGAGCAGACAACAGATGAAATCGAATAACGAGAAGCGGCAGTTCTGGCGGATGGCTATCGAGACCTGGCGGGACAGCGGTATGTCAGTCAGTAAGTTTTGCAGGGCTGAGGGGCTGGCGGAGGGGACATTTTACAACTGGCGAAAGAAGCTTGCCGACGGACAGCCACAGACGAGCAAACAAGCTGCCCGGAATCCATCGGCATTCATAAAGGTGGCGATACCCAGGGGCAATCATGCCCTCCTGGAGCTTGTGCTTTCTTCGGGCAACACTTTGCGAATCGGTTCCGGAGCAGACAGCAAAACATTAAGCAGCGTACTTTCGGTTTTGCACAGGGAGGGTTTATGCTGACACTTCCGTCATCGGTAAAAATATTCATATACACTCAGCCTACGGACATGCGTTGCGGATTTAACAAGCTTTCGATGCTGACAGAAAGTTTTATGCTCAAAGATCCGTTCAGCGGCCATCTGTTTGTCTTCTTCAACAAGTTCGGCGACAAATGCAAAATACTGTTCTGGGACCGCACCGGCTTTTGCATATGGTACAAAAGGCTCGAAGAGGGAACGTTTGAAAAACTCAGAACTCCTCCGGGCAGGACGTCGCTGGAAGTCGATGTTTCCAAATTGACCTGGATACTTGAGGGCATAGATTTGTTCAAGACAAGAAGACGCAAACGCTATAAACGAAGGATGTTTCCGCAGGCAAAATAAGTGAAATATATTGTTGTTTTTGGCATTTTTATCTTGCATGTTTTTGCGGTTCTGTTATACTTATCTCATCGTTAAGGATGATGATAATTCTTCTTATATTTTCCTCTTAAATGGCAACACAAACAAACATCACAGCCGAAACCTCCGAAGAACAATTGCCTGATGATGTGAGCACTCTCAAGATGATGGTGCTTACCCTGCTTGGCCGGATCGATGACTTGAGCGGCCAGTTGTATTATCTCAAGCGTCAGTTGTTCGGCAAAAAATCAGAAAAGCTCAATCCCGCCCAGCGGTTGTTGTTTGAAAATTTGTATGATGAAGTCAAGGCAAAGGTAGAAGGGCAGCGACAGCCGGAAGCTAAAAAACCAAAGGTAAGAAAAAACGCTAATCACAAAGGCAGGAAGCCTTTACCTGCGGATTTGCCAAGACAGATTATTGACATTGAGCCGACAGAAGAAGAAAGGGTTTGTTCAGTATGTAATAATCCCAAACGGCGTATCGGCACAGAAATAACAGAAGTGCTTGAATATGTTCCCGCATCATTTTTCGTTAAGCAGTATGTCAGGCATAAATACGGCTGTAAGAAATGTGAATCTGATATTTCGATAGGCCAACTGCCTCCAAGGGCCATAGATAAGGGCATTCCCGGCGAAGGGTTGTTAGCTCACATAATAACGAGCAAATACGCAGACCACGCTCCTTTGAAAAGACTGGAAGGTATTCTCAAAAGGCATGGCGTCGATATAAATGTATCGACCATGTGCGGATGGGTGGGCAAATGTGCCGATTTATTGGAGCCTCTGGTCAAAAGGATGCACAAAAAGATCCTTCAATCACCGAAGATAAATACCGATGACACTCCTATTCCTGTCAAAAGCAAAAAGCGTAAAGGCTCCACCTATAACGGCTATCTGTGGGTGTATATTGATGACAGCAAGAATGTGGTATTTGATTTTACGCCGACCAGGTCAAGAGAAGGGCCAATAAAATTCCTTGGCGATTATTGTGGTTTTGTGCAGGCCGATGCCTATAGCGGTTATGATGAGTTCTTCAGGAAAGGCAAAGCTACGGAAGTTGGCTGTAATTCACATGCCCGAAGGAAATTCGAGTACGCAATGGACAGCGATCCGGTAAGGGCTGCCCGTATGATGGTGCTGTGGGGCCGGCTCTATGAAATTGAAAGCAGGGCTAAGAAGGAAAACTACAATAGTGCACAATTGCTGGAGGCCCGGCAGAAAGAAGCTAAGCCCATACTTGCCGAGATTAAAACTGTCCTTGACGAATATAAAAATCAGGTGCTCCCCAAAAGCCCGATGGGCAAGGCGATAACTTATGCATCGAACCAATGGGAAGCTTTGATCAGATATGTCGATGATCCTATACTGGATATTGATAACAACTTGTCTGAAAGAACCCTGAGGATGGTCGTGATCGGTCGCAAGAATTATATGTTTGCCGGCAGCGAGGCCGGAGCCTGGAGAGCCGCGATAATTTACAGCCTTGTCGCCGGCTGTAAATTGAATGGCCATGATCCGTTTGCATACTTCAACGATGTGCTCAGGAGGGTCAGTATACATCCTGCTGATAAGATTGACGAGTTGTTGCCGAGCAATTGGAAGAAGCCGAACTCGGGCACCGAAGATGATAGTGTCGTTAAAGAGCAGATGCTGCAAGTCGCCTGACACCCTGAGTGTAATGCCAAGCAATTTTTTGCAGGGGTGTACTTGCCCGGAACCTTACTTTTGAAGACATTGATGAAGCAAATGAAGTTGCACAAGAGATGATGAAATCCCGTAATGCTGCACCTGATGCTGAGATGGGAGGATTATCTCCTGATCAGGTTTCACGACTCATCTATTTGTCCTGGGATGATGAGAATTTCCCACTCAAATTCAATAAGAAACTCAAACTCTCTGAACTGAAGAACTCTGTATTATTTGCCAATACCACTACATTTCTGAAAACTCTTATTGAGTCAAAAAATGAGAATACAGCAACAGTAAGAGGAAATCTCAACAGAAAGTTTGTGAAACTTGTTTTTGACAAACTGATTATTGAGGAAGGCAAGAAAGAGACTATTCTGAAATATAACAAGGTCATAAATGAGACAGATGTTTTTCCACTACATACAATAAGGATTGTATGTGAGTCAGCAGGGCTGATACATAAAAGAAAGAACAAATTCCTTGTTCAGAAAAAATACCAAGAACT
>JALHSV010000539.1 GCA_022865525.1 Thermodesulfovibrionales bacterium | reverse complement strand
GACTTTGTTTGGCAACTTGATTTTTAGGATATTCTCTTAGAATTGATTCGTATATCCAGTTGCGACGCAGATGATAACTCAATATCACTGTTTTTTTCAGCAAAAACAACCGTACTCTGTGGTTTTAACCGGCGAGTTTTTCAACCAACCCCCAAACACCAATAATATTTATCATACGGGCAATGTTAAAACATCCACTTAATAAAGACATCTCAGCTCTGACGCCGTCAAGACCACGTAATAAAAAGTGATTAGCTCCCAAGTTACGTTTGATATGTCCAAATGGAAGTTCAACTTTTTGCTTTCGAATTGCATAAATCCTCTGAGATGAAGGCAAGTCATACAACTTTTCCAATTTCTCACGAAGTTCTTCATTGAATAGTCTTAGAATTTGCCGTCCACCTCTTTTGTTCTTTGTACATCTTCCGAAATGCTTACAAAGTTGACATATAGCTCCAGCAGAATAATACCTCATCTTGCGTTTTTCATTTACCCAGCAGAATTTCAACACTTGCCCCTCAGGACATATATAAACGTCATTTTGTGAGTCATATTTAAATTGTGATTTATCAAATTTACCATGTTCATTTTTACATGCCTGTCTTTGTGAAGGGACAATCACCTTGATACCCTGTTCATCAGCATTCGCAAGGCTGTTAGTATCGGCATAACCAGCATCGGCACAGGCGGTTTTACATGGTCTACTAAGAACTTCATTGGCTTGATTAACCTGTTCGGAAAACTGATGATAATCATGGTTATCTGAAACCACATCACTGTTTACAATAAGGCCATGCTTTTCGTCTACAGCTAATTGTGCGTTATAACCGGCTCCAGGGCCCTGTCTGGTACGCATAGAATTACTATCAGCGTCTGTGGTATTAATCGAGTGTTTCTTTTCGGCTTTAAGCTCATTAAGAATATTTTCAACTTTAGACTTAAGAGCTTTGTGATCTTCAAGCTCTTGTCTCATCTTTATAAGCGATTGCTGCTGCTCTTCTTGCTCATCAGCAGATTCACATTCTAAAAGAATATCCTTTATTCGCTCATCGATATTTTTAAGAAACTTCTGACAGCGTTGTTCAGTCCAGTTATTTCTCATTGAAGCGTTGGCCCTCATCTTGCTGCCGTCTATAAATAATGTATTGCCTTCTATTAATCCCAGCCTGATGCAGAGTCTTGCACATTGCTTTAATACCTTTTGCAGGGCAGTTTTGTTCCTGCGACGAAATTCGGCGATTGTTTTATGATCCGGCTTTAGTCCACCAGTTAGCCATATAAACGACAAATTATAATTGGCCTCTCTTTCCAACTTACGACTGCTGCGAATTCCGTAGGAATATCCATAGACTAAAAGTTTGAGCATGGCTTTAGGGTTATATTGTGGGCATCCGACTTTGTACGGATCAATTTTGATACCCAACTCATCGAAATCCAACGAGTCAATGATAACGTCATATGCCCTTACTGGAGCATCGTTGGGAATGTATTCATCAATGCTTTGGGGAAAAAGTGTTTTTTGATAACGATCTCCATATCGATATGCCATAAGAAATCCTTTCATTGAGGCATGTACATTATAACATATCGACAAAAAAACAAAATCTTCCTAAATTCCCAATTGTGACACAGCCTCATATGTCAGTATTAAGTATCCGGACGAAAAGAAATGTATCAATCATATAATTCTTTTGAGGGTAAGGATCAAAAATTTATTGCTATATTGAATCGTAAACAGCTTGTCTGTTTTCTTCGGGTATCTTCACTTCGTTAAAAAAGGTCATCCCCATGAATCGATCATTTATCTTAAAATATTCCTTGCCCCATTTAATAATGTTCTGAACGTATTCCGGTCCCTTGGGTGGCAGTTCATAATGTCGCGGCATATCACGCCGGATCGTCGTGTGCAGATAAAATTTCAGCGGAGCTATATGATCAATCACTTTCTCAATCATTTCTGGTTCTTTATCCCGATTCCTTCCTTCGCAATACGGCATAACGAAATCGAAGCCAACCTGCGCCAATGTCTCGGTGCGATGACCCCGGTTATCCTGAAACCCGACAATATTACCG
>JALHSV010000538.1 GCA_022865525.1 Thermodesulfovibrionales bacterium | reverse complement strand
TGCGGGCGGGGCAGCGGCTCTCAACTTTGTAATGGAGGATATGAAATATAGTAATTATACGATTCCCTGGCTGCACGCAAAATCCGGTATTGCATATCACGATAATATCATTACCCTGAATGCCCCGGTCGTTGAATCTCAGGATTTTACTGTATCCTCAATAGTATTTCTTGTACATCTTTCTTCAGGAAAGCAAACTTCGCATCCCTCATCCCTATCTCTGAAGTGAAATGAAATCCTTTTTCTGTATCACCTTCAGCGTTCAGGTACAAGGTTGCCTTTGTTTTTGTTATTTCTACTCCGTACTTATTCAATGATTCTTTCAGTGCAGATAGAGATAGTTCCTGTGATGAAATTGAGATGTTTAATCTTTTCGGTTCATCCTTCAGATATACCCACCCAACAATCGCTATCCTGCTGACCGCATATGTTGTATGACCTCGAATTGAGGTTTTCGTGGTCCGCTCTGAAGACAGGTTTTTCACGGAAACATTTACATCGTCATTCCTGAATTTTTTATCTTCATTGAAGTCAACAATGCCGGACTTTATATCAAATTCATCTATCCGATATTCTAATGTTGGCTTTCTTGCGAAAAATTCTCTGAGCTTGTCCGAGATATTTAACCTTCCCTGTCTATCCTGAACAACAGATAGTTCTGGTTCCTGTACAATAATCTTCTCAAAATACAACTTTTTCTTTACAATCTCCCTGTAGCGCATCTTCAGGGACAGCTTTTTTATCGTGAGGAGCTTCCCTGCGGTGAAACCCTCCGGATTATAAACAGTAATGTTATGGAGATTAATTTCTCCGGCAGGGCTGAAGGATAATTCGCCGACAGCAACTTCCTGCCCGATAAACGAAGTTGCCTGGGTAGAGAGATTTACAACAAAAGCCTTCTTGAAATCACGGTACCGGATATAGGCAATGGAAAGAAGGAGTACAACGCTGAGAAATAATATGAGAGAGATTACGATTATGACTCTTTTGGTCTTTGAAGTCATATTTTATATTACTATGCTTCGCACGCCTTTGCAGGTGCTTTTTGTTAAACAGGGATTAACTGATTGGAATACACATAAAAAAGGACGAGAGTTTTATCCTCGCCCTTTCGAGTGCTTATCTTATAAACTTGCCGGTGCAAAGTTCTCATGAGAATTATACCCTATTTATGCCTACGCAGACGAGCAACATTAAAAGACAGTTCCACCAATTCATCAATAAGTTTTTTTTGAATAGCTGATAATTCTTCAGTTGAAGTCTGATAATTGGTTTTCCAGGCTCGGGAAGCTTTCCCCGTGACGTGTCTCATGAGCTGCAAGTAATTCAAAGAGTTTTTTCAATTCAGCTTTATCGTGGAATTTTTCTGCCATTTGGGTATAGAATTCTTTCCCCAGTTTTTCTGTCTGAACAGCCTGCGCTACCACTTCTCTGACTGAAAACGTTATCATGGCTTCTTCTTACGCATACATGCTGTCAGCGCGACCTTTGGCTTTTTTCCTGCCTCTACGAGGCGGCGGTAGAAGCGGCTGAGGGCTGGGTTGACACGGGAGGCACAAGAGCAGCCATGTACAAGACAGCACGAAGTTGTGCCCTGCCTCAACAGCTTTTACCCCCAGGGCAATGGCCAGATGGGTTTAGCCCGCGCCGGGTGGCCCCTCCAGAAGGAACTCACGGTATCCGAGTTCGCGCTTACCAGCCTAATCGCAGAGCGTGTCCAGTCCGAAGGCCAGGTGGCCCATCTTCATTTTCTCAGGGTCAGTAGAGGACTTTCACCTCCAAGTATGTGCGCCTTGACGGGCGCACAATAAAAAAAGGCTCAGTTTTCCCTGAGCCTTTTTTTATTTCTAATCCGGCAGCGACCTACTT
>JALHSV010000072.1 GCA_022865525.1 Thermodesulfovibrionales bacterium | reverse complement strand
TCTGCTCTGCGTTTCGTCTCCTTGCCGATATCCTTTTGGTAAATGATTCCCTCCTGGTTCACGATAAAGGTCATGACACCGGAATTCCGGTATTCCGCAGGATATGCCACTAATGCAAAGCCGAGGATCATCTTCCCTTTGATCACATAATTGTACGCTCCTCCGTCGGCATGTTTTCCCTGACCCTTCAGTATCTTAAAATAATACCCGTGAAAAGGCTGAAGGTCTGCATGGGAGTATCCTTCCTTTGCGGCCAGCGCGACAAGGGGCCCGAGAGGGCTGTCTTCTTCGCCTTCCTTCGCGTCCCAATAGAGTCCGTCGCGTTTCCCTTTGGTGCTGATCAGTCTCTGGGCAAATTCGACAGAACCGCCTCCTCTGCAATCCTTGCTCGCATATTCGTGCTGCGAATCCACATAAGCATGAAGCACGTCCATAACGCGCAGCTCATTCCTGCCTATTCTACGGTTCAGTATCTCCTGTTTCCCTTTCTGTGTGTCGAAAACCCATGTTGCGCCTTCTTTCACAATAGGGATTGGCATGGGCCAGTTGTCGCTGCCCACACAAATAACCATTTGGTCAGCCGATTTCTGCTGAAGGGTGTTCATACGGTCATATGCCTTGAGAAATTTCTCACGTCCTGCCCTGTCTGCCACGTCATCTCCTGAAAAAATGAGTGCTCTGCCCCCGGGTCCCAGAATGGCGAATATTTTCTGCATGTCATTCGCCCTGACTGCAGCAATGAGCGCCTTCACTGCCTCATCAGGCGAGGCAAAACTCCTCTTTGGTGTGTCCGCGGCCTCCGAGGCCTGATCGGCGATGAGCAAGAACATGAAAGCAGCGATGAGACAAGACAGAATAATCAACCAACGCTCTCCCTTTTTATACAGTGCGACACTGCCCATTTTTCCTCCCTTATGCAGAAAACATCCCTGCAAAGAATTCACAACAGTGCAGCTGTTTCTCTACCTGCGGAATCCCCCGCCCTGGCCGCCTAACCTGCCCGGTCGACCTGTGTCATCGCCCCGCTGCCTGATGTCACCACTTGGGCGTTTTATTTCTCCGCTCTGGCGACTCTCGCCTCCGCGTTCGCCTGCCCTGCGCTCAAAGCTTCCATCACCGATACCCCTGAAGGGAGAGTCCCTCATGGGAGTGGGTTGAATTCTATCATGCTGAGGTTTCACCCCGGGCACAACCGACCGTTCCCGTCGTTCGACAGGGCTGCGTGATGGTTCCGGTGACCTTCTTTCAAATCTTTCAGAGTATCCGCGCGTTTCCGGGCTCGCTGGTTTCATCCATTGCGGTCTCATTCCGAAGCGTTCACTTGTTCTCCTATCCCGGTAGGCAACCCCTTTTCTATGGATAGGATCATGCCGCCAGAAAGGCCGGTCAAAATCCTTGTCGCGGTGTTTATGGAATCGTTGCCTCTTATGTACGTCTACATAAATATAGTGGCGATGCCAGTCGAACCAGGCCCATGAGAATAAGCCGACTCCAACAAAAATCTGGGGTCCAAAGCCGATATACCCGCCGGTTACAACAAAACCGGACGGATAGTACCAATAATAGGGGGGATATGCCGGATACCACCACGGACCATATACATAGAGCGGATCGTAGACCGGCACATAGACAACCTCCGGCTCAGACGGTTCGATCCTGATAACTTCCTGTTCGACGATTATCTTCTGTTTTTCTGTCGTCCTGAGATTTCCCTGCTCCCTGGCTTTAAGCCGCAACTCCTGTACAGTGGCCATAACCTCATCCTCCTGGCTCAGAAAAGCATCTCCCAGCTTTCTCGTCTGGTCGAGTTTCTCGCTCATGGCAAAGAGGACACCCGGAAAATGACAGAGCGATTTTATGCTGGGGTCCCATGTCTGCTCCTGAAGGGCATTGTCCAATGCACCGCCCTTTAACTCATTGTTCTGACGAAGCCATCGCTCGGCTTCGACGACCTCAAGTGGATAGGTTGATGCCATCAGTATCTGGGCGATCAGCGAATCGGGATACAAGGCAATCGGGGCAAGCATTTGCGTCAGTTCTTCCTTTTTGAACCTATAGGTCTGCTCCGGTTCATCAAAATCCTGCGCCGGCATCCCAGGCGGTATAATGAGCATGGCGATAATGATCCACGCTAATCCTCTGATAACAATTCGTACAGTCCTCATGACGTTTCCTTTTTCATACATTTAAAAAATTCCGGACTTTCCGGCAAACCCTGCCCAACTCTTCCTTGACGGTTTTTCTGAAGGGGCGGGTTTGTAACATGACCTTATTATTAATTTTATCATCCGCAGGTTTGTCGTGCAAGACCATAGACCAGTCAATAAACAAAGGTGGGACAAGATGATATCGCAACCTCAAATCTTCAATCACAGTTCTTCATCAAATGCGCACATTGAATGCTGTTTATCGCATGCGGCGTCCACCTACAGGCAGACAA
The DNA here is from genome assembly GCA_022865525.1 of Thermodesulfovibrionales bacterium. Lineage (GTDB taxonomy): Bacteria > Nitrospirota > Thermodesulfovibrionia > Thermodesulfovibrionales > SM23-35 > JALHSV01. Next base: position 7,348 of record JALHSV010000072.1, on the reverse strand, counting down.
TGGCAGTATTGTGAAAGAATTGATGATTACCGAAAGAAGGTTTCGGGCAAGGAAAACAAAAGAGGCAGAGAAGTTATCATTAAATGAAAAGCTTCCTCTCCCTGCCTGATGATTACTGTTAACTCTTAAATCTCCTCCTAAGAAGACCGACTCTTGCAAGACCTGCACCTACGGGCACAAAAATTATTTTACAATTTTTTTTCAACCTGAAGTCTGAGATTGTTATGTTTGATAGTAAGCTGCAATTTATAGAATGTTTAGGAGATCTTTTTTTAGTTCTGTGCCTTGTCCGACTATGATTACTCTGTCTCGTCCTTCGGCTTTGGCCCGGTAGAGGGCAGCGTCCGCAGCCTGTAAAACGGCATCTCCTGTAGAGCCATGCTCCGGAAGGATGGCAACCCCAAAAGAAATTGTTATGGGACCAGAGGCCTGCCCAAGGTACCGCACATTCATGTGTTTGATGCCTTCTCGTAACTTTTCAGCACGCTCTCGGGTAATCTCCAATGATGCCTCTGGAAGGATTAATGCAAATTCTTCACCCCCATACCGACAGGCAATGTCTTCAGTGCGAATACTTTTCTTCAGAAAAATGCCTAATTCACGAAGGAAGGTATCACCTGCAGCATGACCAAACGTATCGTTATAATGCTTGAAGTGGTCGATGTCAAACATAATAACTCCCAATGTGCTCTGTTTGCGGGTTACACGTCGCGCCTCTCGTTCTAACGATTCTTCCATGTATCGCCGATTATATAGACCTGTGAGCGGGTCTCGGATAGACTGGATACGTAATGTCTCTTTCAGTTTCAGGTTTGCCAGAGCCAGCGCTATTTGTTCTGCAACGGTCTTAGCCAATTGTTGTTTAGATTCCGTCAGGTATTCTTTTATTTCCTCCTGCTGGGGTTGTATTTGCAGGTTAGTCTGAATGTGTAACATTCCAAGCATTCCACCGTGAGCCTGCATAGGTACACACATATAACTAACTGGTGGGGTATGCTCCAAGTGTCGGCACAAGAGTCCTAATTGAGAGTTCTCAACCAGATGCACTTGTCCACGGCGCAATGCCCAGCAATCGTCCGGTGTAAATACATTCTCCCAGGGAAGAGAATCACCCCACGTAGCAACTGTCTCAACAATATTCCGCGATGCACTAAATATACACAGGGCACCTGGGGCTGCAGGAAATATTTGTTGAATGGATTTGGAGATAATGGAATATGCTTCTTCAGCGGTGAGACAGGTTTGGAGCAGATTGCCCATTTCTCCAAGTAAGGATATTTCGCGGTTGCGTTGTTCAAGCTCATTTACCCAGATTTTTAATTTTTCATTGGATAGTCTCAGTTCATCGTCTATGTGCTTGCGCTGGGTGATATCACGTGCTATGCCTTCCGCATATATCACACCATCCTTCCCGAGGTTTATAGCTGCTCTGTTCCGTAACCAAATCCATTCCCCATCCTTTCTCTGAATTCTGTACTCGACATCAAAAACACTACCCCTCGTAAAGAGCGATTCAAAGGCTTTATTCACAACGTCAAGATTATCAGAATGAATCTTTCCAAACCACAAATTGTCATTAGCCTCATAGATTTCTTCAGGGGTATATCCGAACACTTTATCGACATTGGAACTTATAAATAAGACCTTCTTTCTTTGATCAGCCATCCATGTGACATCCGGGATATTTTCAACAAGCAATCGGTATTTTTCCTCACTTCTTTGTAATAATTCCTCTGCTTTCTCGCGCTCGCTAATTTCTCTGGATACACTCTCTATCATGTCGTTTGTTACCTTCCCTAATACCTTCAAAAGCTCATCTTGAGAGTTCTCAGAGATTCTGGCATCCCGTTCGCCTTTTGATACTTTGTGCAATACATCAAAATGTTCAGCGATACCTATGGCAAACTCATGGAATTGATTAATGCTTTCTCCGATTTTGCTGGCGGTTATATTCGTCAGTTGCTTTAATTTGGCTATCAGTTCAACTTCAGAGAATTCAGAAATCCTTACTGAAGGCTCTCCCAAAGAAATTTGTTTTAGCGCTTCAAAGACTTCAGATAGTCCGATGGCCATTTCAAGGCTCAGGCTTTCAAACTCCCTCTCTCTATCCTCGGTAATCTTCCGGTTTTCCTTAAATTGTCTGGATATTATTTGAATAGTCTTTCTTATTGCATTAATATCCAAATTCGCCCTAAAAACCTTGCAGTCAAGGCACATTTCCATCTTCTCAAGGAACTTCCCTTGAATTTCGTTTCTACAACGAGTATCTGATATTAGCCAGCACTCCAGGTTCTTTGACTTATAAGCTGGGCATTCCTCTTCATTACATGAAAATACTTGCCGGCATCTCATTTTCTTTTTCGTCTTACTTTCCATAAAAAATATATTCCTCATCAAATTCCTTTAGTAAGGCTTGCCGCAATGGATCAAAGGAGCAGCCTCAAAAGTCTGATTACGGTTTAGAATGTCATCTATCTCTCTTCAAAATTACTCGTTGGATAATCAATCACATTGGTATAAGCATTGTGCTGAGCAATGAGGACTTCAGCATCATTTATATTGAGTGGATGCGAGAAAAAGTATCCCTGTGCATATTCGCATTTCAGATTTTCCAATGTTTTCAGATTTTCCGCGTTCTCAACACCTTCGGCTATCACGTGCAGTTTCATATTATGAGCCATATTTATGATTGATTGAACGATTTCAATATCCTTCCCTGTGCCGCTCAGGCGCCCTATGAATGATCGATCAATTTTTAACGTATTTATGGGAAATCGCTGCAAATAGCTTAGCGATGAGTAGCCGGTACCGAAATCATCGATATGAATCTTGATCCCCAGGTCTTTCAACTGTGACAAGACAGCAATCATATGATCGGTATTATCCATTATAACCGTCTCTGTTATTTCCAGAGCTAAATGCTCAGGATTCAGTTTTGTTTCATCGAGAATATTAATTATTTGATCAACAAAACTGTCATTTTTGAAATGCTTGGGAGATATATTGATACTTATTACTAATGGCGACTCGGATGAAATTTGTTGTTGCCATATAAGGATCTGCCTGCACGCCTCACGAATAATCCACAAGCTCAGGGGAATGATAAGCCCTGTTTCTTCTGCCAGTGGGATAAACTCCATTGGCAATAAAAAGCCACGCCGGGGATGATTCCATCTGACAAGGGCTTCGAACCCTATAATACTTCGATTTTCGAGGGAGATGATTGGCTGATAATATAGAACAAATTCTTTGCGTTCAATGGCGTGACGAAGGTCTATCTCTAACTCTAAGCGATCCAATGCATTCACATGCATTAACTTATCAAATACTAAATAACATGCGTTTCCGCGTAATTTTGCATGATACATAGCTGTGTCCGCATCCCGGAGTATCTCTTCAGGCTGCTGATATTCATGAGTGCTTACAGCTATTCCTATTGTTATACTAATATATAATTCATGATGCATGAGATGAAAAGGTTCTGTTAAGACGTTGTTTATTCGCTCGGCAATCTTTGTTGCATCACTCACTTCTTTTATATTCCCGAGAAGCACGACAAACTCATCTCCACCAAATCTGGCGATAGTATCGTCGGGACGTATATGAAATCTCAATCTCTTTGCAACCAATACAAGTAATTCATCACCGATCAAATGTCCGAAACTGTCATTAATATTTTTAAATCTATCAAGGTCTAAGAAGAGAATAGCGAAGAGATGGTCCTTATTTCTCTTATTGTGAACAAATGCCATTTGCAGGCGATCCATAAACAATGCGCGATTCGGAAGGCCTGTTAAAGTATCATAAAAAGCGTTTTGTATTAACTGTTCTTCTGTTTTTTTCCGGCCCGTAATATCAGTGAGTGAGCCTGCCATCCGAATACAACTGCCATCTGTGTCTCTTACTGCAAGCCCTCTGCTTAATACCCAGAGGTAATCCTCTTTCTTGTTCAATAGGCGATGTTCATTCTTAAAGTGCGACGTCCCTTCATTGAGATGGTCAGAAATATCCTTTTTTAGCTTATTAATATCATCTGGATGCACTCGATGAAACCATTCTTGCAGACGATCCTCTATTTCATCATCTTGAAATCCCAGCATCGACTTCCATCGAGAGGAGAAATAGATCTCGTTTGTTTTCAGATTCCAATCCCAAAGGCCATCATTGGCACCGCGTGCAGCAAGGGCATAACGTTCCTTACTCTCTTGGAGAGCTGTATGAATTTGTGCACGTTCCTCTATCTCTATTTGCAGTTGTTTGTTTGCAGTAGATAATTCTAATGATTTCTTTTCAATTTGTCTCCGATATTGAAGCAGTTGCAAAATTGCAATGAGCAGTAGCGTTAGGCTAATAAATAAAAAAATGAAAGAGGGGTGTTCAAGGAAAGTTGACCGCTCATTCACTTCCAATGATGAATTTGCAGCCGCAAGATGAGAAGAAAAGAAAAAGACTACTCCTAATATGATTGCCTTGAACTTTGCATATTTTATAAACTTCATTTTAATAAGTTCATCATTCCTTTTCGTGTACCTTATTGGATTCGCAAATGTAGTGCCACATTAATAACATGTTAATTTAAAACAATAATGCTGGAAACAGACATGCCATGAGCTTATATCAATTGACAATTATTGTCAGTAACGTTAAGTTTTCAAAGAAATACACCTGAGAAGACAAATGAAATTAGGTTTTTTAAGGCAACTTTTTTTATTGATTTCAGGTGTAACACACTACAAGAAGGCTTCATACGAAAACTTTTTTATAAGGAAGTAGGTGAGACTTGAACTATCAATGACTGAAAGGTCGAGTAGTAGAAAATATAGTTATAGCTTCCAATGTTTTTCAAGATATTCGTAACACTTTAATTCTTCTTTTAGACTTTCTATTTTCTTCTTCAGTTCCTGAATTTCAAGCTCCTTGCTTGCGGTTGTCTCATTGTAATTCTGAAGTTCCCCCACGTTGTTTGTAAGTTCATCAGTAAGGAGATGGTATTTCTCCTCCAGTTTCTTGAGTTGTCTCGCTTTAATCGCACAAGACAGTATCAGTTGCATCATTTTAAAATTAAAGGGTTTTAAAGAACAAAGAAACGCCCCCTCTTTCATCATTTCAGTGGCGGTTTCAAGTGTCCCCTTACCAGTTAGAATGATTCCCATAAGATGCGGGTTTATTTCCAATGCAGACTTCAACAGTTCAATCCCATTCATTTCTGGCATCATAAGGTCGGTCAACATTAGGTCAAAATCATATGCTTTTAATTTCTCGATAGCGTCTTTCCCTGATGTGCATCCAACTGCCATATAGTTGCACGCTGTAAGATATGCTTGCATAGCATTTACTACGTCAACGTCATCGTCAACGATAAGAACCTTCCCCTTATGAACGGGTTCTTTTGTATGCGTTGTTTTGTCTCGATAAATATGTGTGTTTTCTAATAGTTGAGCCATAGGCTTCCGATTTATCCTAATCAAACTCCATATTAATACACATCATAGTTCTTCTGCCCTTAGACTGTACTTTATTTGATGGCATCATATGAGTCAATCCTACTCAGGTAGGGTGATTATCGTATGAATGTAATTTGCCTTCCCCTACTCATGTAGGGTTGACTGTAACATGTGCATTTCTACAATAAAAGTAAGGGAAGTATTCATTATGAGTAACAGAATTGAGAAGGCATTTATTTCGATATTGATGGAATTGCCGTTTTATTTAACCCTATCTCTAAAGGAACGGCATTTCTTGCTATCCAGATTAACGGAGTATTATCAAAGTCTTATCAGAGAGTACCAAAAAGACAAAGACTTATATAACGAGTTTTTAAAACCTAATTATTGATAATCACATCTTCAGTATTTCTTAAAGAAGCCTTGAAGTAATTAATCGAGAAAGGCTGTAGTACTTCAACTACATGGGCATTACCTTGCCTCTCAATAACAAGTGGGGAGGTTTGGAAGTATTTTTGCGATTTTGTGTGTGCTGGTATCTTTAAGGACTCTCCTATATACCTTGATTTCACGCTTTATCTCATGTCCTGTCTTTTGCAGTTTGTCAAACACGTAGTTTTTCCCACAGCATTGCCGATACAACAAGTCTCATGCTTTTCTTTTTCTCTTTGAAATCCGTTCTTGGGGTTCCACTCCAAATCTGAGGTCATTCATTCTAACTGCCTCAATAATATCAGAAGCTACAGTCTCAAAATCTTCCGTTGCCTCAGATAAATATAGCCATTTCTTCAGGATAGGATGTTGAACAACTCCATTGAAGTCCTTCTTGATGGAATTATGGAACTGTTTTTCAGTTGGAATCAGCAAGCCATTCCATAAGCCCTGTTCTCGGGTTTACAACAATAGTTTCTTTTTTATTTTCAGTTTAGCTTCAATGAAATCCTTATGCTCGACATAAATGAGATCGGCTATCTTCCGAACCACATATTCTTCATGCTTGTCGAGGTGCTTGTCCGTGAAAGCGATTTCCCAGAGATGCTCTATAATTTCCACCTTCTGCTGATATGACAGCCGCTTGTGGATAAGAGAGGTAAAATCATAATAGTCCGTAGCCTTCCTGATTTTCTCCTTGGCAAGCTCCTTCAGTGATTTTGTCTCATCGTCTGTGAGATTAAACTTCGACTGGATAGTCTGCATAACTGCCTTACGTTCATCCTCATTGACTGTACCATCAGCTTTCATCATCTCAATGAGCAATGCTGCTGTGGCAACTTGGATAGCGTGTTCGGAAACCTCATCTTTTTTGATAGATGACGGCTGAATGAATTGATCGTAAATTTTCTTGAGTGAGAAAATCATGGGCAATGACCACCGGTAAATTAATATATCCAGCCAATGCTGTCAATAGATTGAAGGGGAATCCTTGAAGGCGGGAATTAAAACCATATCGATAAACACTTCACCTATAAGTCCTTAGAATCAAGAGGGGATGAAAGCAAAAGATTTCTGGTTACAAATAAATAGATAACGGTTTTGGCACAAAAAACTGAGCAGGGTTTTCAATTCCGCTTCCTCTTCTTAGTTCGAAAAAATAAGAAAAGAAAGAAAACCAATATAAAAAGAACGATTTCAGCAGAGTGATTTTTTAAAATATTAAGTACAAAGTCCACATTTATATTTTTAGCAAAGTATAGGCAAGAAGTCAAATAAAGTAGATTGCTGATTTCTTCGTCAACTACTTACTAATGCGGTCATTAGTAAGACCTCATATAATATGTTTGTCCGTCATGCCCGCAGTTCGTAAGCGGGCATCCATGGCCGTTCTGGATTCCCCGGTCAAGCCGTGGAATGACAACAAAGGGGTCTTCTTATAAACTCCTTAGTATATCAATAAGTTGTCTCGG
>JALHSV010000537.1 GCA_022865525.1 Thermodesulfovibrionales bacterium | reverse complement strand
CCGGGGATCCTTAAATGCCTGGACCTGGATGAAGACGCTCCTTTGCCGGAGATGCTGGCCAGGGGAAAAGACGGATATCGCAAGATCAAGGCGAAAGGTAAAAGATGAAATTTCAATTTACTGAAGCCGAAGTAAGAGCTTGAGCATGGCAAACAATCCGTTCTTTTCAGTTGTTATTCCCGTCTTTAACAGCAAAGAGAGTTTGGTTGAGTTACATAGGACATTGTGTGAGACCTTTCGTTTGATGGATAAAACCTTTGAACTCATTTTCGTAAATGATTGCAGCCATGATGGCAGTTTGGCTGTTTTGCAGGAAATAAAAAAGAACGATCAACGGATCGTGGTCATCGATTTATACCGAAATTTTGGCCAACAGAATGCCTTGCTTTGCGGGTTTAACTATTGCAAGGGTGAATACGTGATCACCATTGATGATGATCTTCAGAATCCTCCACAAGAGATAGCCAAGTTGTATCAAAAGATCTGTGAAGGATATGACGCTGTTTTTGCCTCTTATGGCAAGAAAAAGGATAAAATATATAAAAACTTGGGCAGTTTCCTGATTCGTAAACTGACTCAAAAGATTTTTAATATAAAGAATGATCTTCGTTTTTCCAGTTTCAGGATCATCAGACAGGCAATAGTGGAAGAATTGAGGCTTAAAAAGACTCCCTATCCCTACATCTCCGGGATGATTCTCAACATCACCCGACAGGTTGCAAATGTGGAGGTTGAGCATCAAAAAAGGCGATTTGGCCGATCCAATTACACGTTCAGAAAACTAGTGAAATTGGCCTTTAACCTACTGATCAATTATTCCACCTATCCGCTCAAGATAATAAGTTTCGGTGGGATCGTCATTTCTATTGCCGCTTTTTCTATGGGCATCTTTGTATTTATACGCAAACTGATGATGGGGTCAGTCAGAACGGGCTGGACATCGACCGTCATGTTGATCTCATTTTTCGCTTCCATGTTTTTTCTGATCGCCTTTATTTTCGGTGAATATCTCAAGAGAATCCTGGCCGAGGTCGAAAAAAACAAACAATATTCAGTCAAGACCGTTTATCGGCCCGAATCCGCCGATGACCCTAAACCATGAGAGCGCTATACAACTGCAGTTTTGCTGATCCTTGGCTTAAAGTAGCTGAACAATTGAATGTTAAATACGGTGTTGAACCCGTTTACTGGATCGGTTATGCGGATGATGACTCCGACCGTCTGGTTCGCCAGGCGTTTCCGGCCGCGGTTTACCATGGTTATTTTGATGCCTGGAAGGGAGTGTTTCCCATTGGTTTCGAGGAAAACTCCTGGGCGCACGCACCTGAACCGGAAGAGTACAGATGCTTTGGCGAATATGAGCTTCAAGCCTTGCAGTTGATGGATCGAATGGACTTTGATCAGCACAGCTTCAGCTATTCGGCGCGGCGCTTGCTCTTCAGAAAGTTTATCCGCTGTTGGACTTTTGTCATAGACCACTATGGCATCGATGCTCTGATCAGTCCCAGTATTCCACATCGTTCCTTTGATTTTCCCCTCTATCTGGTATGTCGACAGAAGGGGATAAAGATGATCAGCTTTATGTCCACTCCTTTTTTGAAGTCCGGACGGATACTTGCGCTCACGGACCTCTATCATATACCTGATCGGATCAAGCTGGCTTTCCAGCAGAAACAGGAATCTGATGCAACACAGCCTCTGTCTGAAGATACCCGGGGCTATCTGTCGCGTATCAACCAAAGCTATGATGCGGCCAAGCCGGAGATTTTTCAGGAAGACAACCGGCATCACAAAGGAAAACCATCGGTTTTCTTGACCGGTATGAAATTTTTCTCTGAAATACTGAAAAAGAACAACTCTTGGCTT
>JALHSV010000536.1 GCA_022865525.1 Thermodesulfovibrionales bacterium | reverse complement strand
GTGAGAAAGATGACAGGTATGCCCGGGTGCTGCGCTTTGATATCTTTTAATAACTGCAGGCCGTTATTAACTTCAGAACCACAGTCAAGAAGAATGAGATCCGCCTTGCACTTTTCAATAACCTCTTTCGATTCCCTGGGAATGCATTCGTATACCATATCTCCCTTGGAAGAAAAGGAACGATAGAGTCTGTGAAAATCCTTTTCAGCAATAATTACTATAGCCATCCTATATCCCCGATAAAATCTTGCGGTTTCATTTTAAAAGAATATTATTAAAAAATTGAAAATTAATCAAGACAAATCTGCGTCTTTGGATTCTATGGTCTATGCTTTCGGGGGGACTGCAAGAAAGGTATCTATTTCATTAAACCCGATTTCACCCTGACTGCCATCTGAAAGGAGTTTCCACTTTACTTTTCCGGAACGGATTTCATCATCTCCAATAATAAAGACGTATTGCGCGGATAACCTGTCTGCCCTTCGTAGCTGGCTCTTCAATGAATTCCCGGCATAACCGATTTCGGCCCATAGACCTTTCAGTCTGAGCCTGACTGCAATAACAAGCCCCTCTCTCCCCGCAGATTCCCCGAGTGCAGCAATGAAGACTTTCGGTGAGGGGATGTCCTGATCGGCAGACAGCTTCAGCAGCGATGTAATGCGTTCCATGCCTATTGCAAAGCCGATTGCCGGGGTAGGAGGGCCTCCGAAGTCCTCCACAAGAAGGTCATACCGTCCGCCTGCTGCTACCGCATTCTGGCTGCCAAGGTGTTTGCAGGTAACTTCAAAGGTTGTCCTTGTATAATAATCAAGTCCCCTTACCATCTCAGGGTTTATCGCATAGGGGATAGCGAGCAGCTCTGCATATGATTGGAGTGCCTCAAAATGCTCCCTGCATTCGGTGCAGAGAAAATTCGTCACATGCGGGGATCCTTCTCTCAGTTTTATGCATTCAGCCACTTTGCAGTCGAGTATCCGGAGGGGATTCTGGTCATATCTCCTTCGGCAGTCCGGGCAAAAGCCCTCCAGCCTGTCTGAGAAGAAATCAAGGAGTGCCTTCCGGTAGTCAGGCCTGCATTTAGGGCATCCTATGGAATTGATCTCGAAATTGAGTTCTTTCAGACCGAGCCGCTCAAAAAAGAGTTTGAGCATTGAGAGGATTTCGGCATCAATCTTCGGTTCTGCAACACCGAAGGCCTCTGCACCAATCTGGTAGAACTGCCTGAAGCGCCCTGCCTGGGGTCTTTCATATCTGAACATGGGTCCGGAGTAAAGGAATTTCTGGGGAGAGGGGAGATTATAGAGATGTTGTTCAACAAAGCATCGGACGACAGGGGCTGTCCCTTCCGGCCGGAGGGTGATATGCCTTCCTGCCTTATCGGTAAATGTGTACATTTCTTTTTCAACGATATCGGTTGTTTCACCGATGCTCCTGATGAAAATATCCGTGGACTCGATAACCGGTGCCCGCAATTCCTGGAAGCCATAGGCAGTGAAGACATCCTTTGCAACTGACTCGACTTTCTGCCATATGTGGATATCAGGGGGGAAGATATCATGGACACCCTTGAGGGCAGTGTACTTCATTCTTCCTTTGTCTCCTCCCCGTTGTCCTCTTGACCCCGCTCTTTATCAAACTCAAGCATTCTTAAATGGCTCTCAACAAGCCTTTTCACCTCTTCCTTAAAATGGCGCCTGATTCCTTTCAGGTCGACAATATCTTCATGGATCTTTATCACCTTCTCCTGTGCCTCCTTGAGAAGGGTGTCGGATCTGAGTTCTGCTTCCCTTACAACGAGTTCTGCCTCTTTCCGTGCGTTCATCTTGTAATCTTCAACCAACTGCTGGGCGGTCAGGAGAGTTTCCCTGAGCGTTGTTTCCATATCCCTGTATTCTTTCATCTGATTATCCAGCCTTTGGATGTTTTCCCTGAGATTTGCATTTTCCCGGAGCAGGTCCTCCATCTCCTCCCTGATGACTTCAAGGAACGCATATACTTCTTCAACATCAAAGCCCCTCAGCTTCATGGGGAACTGTTTCTGCTGGATGTCAAGCGGCGTGATCCTCATAAAATGATGCCTCCTTTCAATTTATAGGCAAGCTCTATCAAAGACTGAATCAGGAAATACTTCACAAACAGTATGGCAAGAATGACAACCATCGGCG
>JALHSV010000535.1 GCA_022865525.1 Thermodesulfovibrionales bacterium | reverse complement strand
GGCTGCAGGCTCTCCTTCGGAGAGATACGGAAGTATAAGCATAATGATATGTCTGACCTCGAAAGAGTCCTCAGGGAAAATGAAGACCGGGACAAACTGATAGTTGTTGATGGTGTTTTCAGTATGGAGGGTGATATCGCACCGTTGCCCGGGATCGTCAGCCTCTCGAAACAGTACGGGGCACGCTTGATGGTCGACGATGCACACGGCATTGGCGTGCTCGGGAAAACCGGAAGGGGCACGGCAGAGCATTTCGGCCTTGAACATGAGGTCGATCTCATCATGGGAACTTACAGCAAGTCACTCGCCTCGATCGGTGGTTTTATCTCCGGTTCAGCAGATGTCATTCACTTTATCAAACACTATGCACGTTCCCTCATATTCAGTGCAAGTCCTCCTCCGGCATCGGTTGCTTCGGTAAGCGCCGCCATAGATATCATAGAGAACGAACCGGAAAGAAGAGAACAGTTGTGGAAAAATACCTCGAAGATGCTGAACGGATTCATATCTCTTGGTTTCCAAACCGGACACAGTCAGACACCGATCATCCCCGTTATCGTCGGCAACGATGAAAAGGCTTTCATGATAGCGATGATGCTGCAGGAGGAAGGCGTATTTGCGAATGTTGCCGTGACTCCCGCTGTTCCTGCGGGTATGGCGCTCATCCGCACAAGTTATATGGCAACCCACACTGACGTGCATCTCGATATTGTGCTCCGTGCATTTGAGAAGGTCGGAAAGAAGACAGGCCTTATCGCATGACAGAAGTCATTGAGGTTACATCGGGAAAAGACCTCAATGACTTTATCACATTCCCCCTCACTCTGTACTCGCGGGATCCTTTCTATGTTCCTCCTTTGATAAGGGAAATGCAGAAACACTTTTCTCAAAAAAATCCCTTTTTTCATCACGCTCATGTCAGATACTTCATTGCAAAAAAAAACGGTGAAATTCGGGGAAGAGTAGTTTCCCTCATCAATAAGAGGCACATAGAATATCATAAAGAAAACACCGGATTCTTCGGTTTCTTTGAATCAGCCGATGATTATGAAACAGCTTCAGCGCTCCTTGACAGGGTTTCCGATGTGCTCAAGAGAGAAGGCATGGACATCATGCGGGGACCGATGAGTTTTTCAACCAATGAGGAGTGCGGTTTACTCATTGACGGATTTCACAGCCATCCCATCCTGATGACACCATATAATCCACCTTACTATATCGATCTGATGAAGAGATACCAGTTGCAGAAGGCCAAGGACCTCTATGCCTATATCCTCGACATTCCGGACGAGCTTCCACAGAAAATTCACAGGGTTGCCGATATTGCAGCAAAGACCGGAGTCACGGTGAGACCGGTGAATAAGAAGCATTTTGATCGTGATATGTTTATCTTCAAAGACGTATACAATTCAGCATGGGAGAAGAACTGGGGATTTATCCCTCTGACCGATGAGGAACTTATCTATCTCAGTAATAACCTCAAACCGGTTGTTGTGCCTGAGCTTACCCTGATTGCCGAAAAGAACGCTGAACCGATCGGCTTTATGGGGATATTGCCTGACTTTAATGTTGTCCTGAAACACATGAAGGGAAAATTGAATCCAATAAGCATCCTCAAAGCCTTCTACTATTCAAAAAAGATTAAAGACCTGCGTGTGCTTCTTCTCGGCATAAAGAACGAATACAGGAATAAAGGCATAGACGCCCTTCTCTTACGGGAGGCGTTCAAAGGGGTCAAACGAGGAGGATACAAGAGGGTTGAATTCTCCTGGATACTTGAGGACAACCTTCCTGTTCAGAGGCTCATCGGGTTCGTAGGAGGGAGATTATACAAAAAATACAGAATCTATGAGAAAAGGCTATGATTGATGGACAAGCGTTGATGATTGTTTTGCCGGGTTTATTACCCAGATGTTTCCGAATTCCCTTTCCTGGTAAGCCCTCGCCAGACCAAGCCTGATAAGTTCGAGCAGCGCAAGGAAAGTTACGATGAGGTAAATCTTCGTTATTCCTTCTTTGAAAAGGTCTTCAAATCTGACTGCTTCGTGTTCCTCGATGATTTCCATGATCATTGACATCCTGTTCTTGACCGTCAGGATCTCTTTTGTAATAGATACCATCTCCGATGGTGCCTTGTCGAGGATCTTCCTGAATGCATCAAGAAGATCAAAAAGGCTGAGGTCAAAAAGATACAGTTCACCTTCATCTTCATCCGACAATGGTTCCCTGTGGAATACCTTAAGCCATTCATCCTCTTTCGTCCTGAAGTCGAGCGCGGCTTCCTTATATCTCTGGTATTCAACGAGCCTCTGGACAAGTTCACGTCGCGGATCCTCCTGTTCTTCCGAAGGCGCCTCTTCATCTGGCGGCAGGAGCATCCGCGATTTAATCTGTATCAGCGTCGCAGCCATGACGAGAAAATCACCGGCTATTTCGAGGTTCAGTTCCTTCATGATTTCGATATACTCAAGATACTGGCTCGTAATCAAAGATATAGGAATATCATAAATGTCGATCTTGTGTTCCCTGATAAGATGGAGAAGAAGATCGAACGGCCCTTCAAAGACGGGGATTTTTATTCTGATGATGTCTTCCATTTTTCGCTGGTATTATACACGAAGAGGATACGCAAATTTTCCTTTGCCTTTCTCAGGGAAATGATCTGAGGTATTGCCAGCTTTTCCTGTTTCCTATATAGTGTTAATCAATATCGAAAAATGACACAAGCAGAAAGATTCAGAGGAATACCACTCTTTTTACTAAGAATGATAACCGGCCTTCTCATAGTCATTTTAGCATTGTTCGTCCTCTTCTCTATTCTTCAGGGAAGACTCATCTTTTACCCGCAGCGCATTTCAGATAAAGAAGCAGAGATTCTTATGAAAAGATATTCCCGGGTTGAGCCCATCAGTCTTAAAACCCATGATAATCTGACAATCCGGGGGTGGTTTCTTAAGAATTCTTCTTCATCGAAATCGCCTCTCATCCTGTATTTCGGCGGAAATGCAGAGGAAGTTTCGTACCTCCTTGATTATGCGGAAAAGATAAAAGGCTGGTCGTGGGTTCTCATAAATTACCGGGGTTACGGATTAAGCGAAGGAAAGCCGTCTGAAAAAAATTTATATCGTGATGCGCTTT
>JALHSV010000534.1 GCA_022865525.1 Thermodesulfovibrionales bacterium | reverse complement strand
GAGGATGGCAGGACAGAAATCCAGTTTCTTGGGAGAACATATCTCCGTGCAGACAGGAACACAGAAGTTACTATTACAAAATTTGCGTGGGACAGGGATTCTCATATTATCCAGACAGCTGTGGCTGAGGGCAGAGTATATATAAACTACCGGTCTTCTGCCGGAAGGAATTCAGTGTTTCAGGTTGACACACCATTAGTCTCGGTTATGGCTTATGAAAACGCAAACTGTGATATACAAGTCCGTGAAGATGGATATACGGAGGTATCGGTACTGGATGGCGTCGTCTACGTCGAATCTCAAAATGGCAATACACGGGTTACCAGAGGCAATATGATTTCGATCGGAACTGAACATTATGCCGAGATCTCTCCACTGGGACCCAGGAGCGAATGGATTCGCTGGAATCAGTCGAGGGACTCTCGACTTGTGCGGTCCCGCACAAGCTCGCGATATCTTCCGGCCGAGCTTGATGCATACAGCAGTGACTTTGATGACAATGGCAGATGGATATACACACGCGATTACGGTTATGTATGGAATCCGACGGTGGTTGTCAGCGGATGGGCTCCCTACAGGCACGGCAGGTGGGTCTGGATGCATGATGACTATGTATGGGTTTCCTATGAACCATGGGGATGGGCCCCATATCATTATGGCAGATGGGCGTTCAGGATCGGTATCGGATGGTTCTGGGCACCGCCCGCTATCAATGCAGTCTTCTGGTCACCGGGATTTGTTGCATGGATTTACACGCCTACCTATGTTTCATGGGTGCCGCTTGCGCCAAGGGAAACATATTATGGATACGGTCATTATGGGCCTCACAGTGTGAATCTGACAAAAGTGAATATAAAAACACTTAATGTTACGAATGTCTATGTGAACTCCCGGGTGACGAATGCTGTTACCGTTATCCATCGTGACACATTTCTCACAGGGAAGCAGATGAAAGTTGCCGGAAGACCTTCCAACCCGTTTGTTCAAGGCGCCAGGGTTTCCCCGGGAAGACCTGATATCAAACCAGTGAAGGCTACTGCCCTTCCTCTCCCTGAAAAAGTTGTTCCACAGAGATCACTGCCTTCTCAGAGAGTGGTTGAAAAAGTGAAGACTACGGATATCCAAAAAAGATCTCTTGCAGTGAAGAATGATGTTTCC
The DNA here is from genome assembly GCA_022865525.1 of Thermodesulfovibrionales bacterium. Taxonomy (GTDB): domain Bacteria; phylum Nitrospirota; class Thermodesulfovibrionia; order Thermodesulfovibrionales; family SM23-35; genus JALHSV01. The sequence goes on along the minus strand of JALHSV010000534.1, from coordinate 1,854 downwards.
GTATTCAAACCAGGAAAGCATGTCGCCCCGTTACCCGTAAACAGGTTAGAAAAACCAAAGCCTGTCATGAAGAGTGAGAAGCACGAAAAGGGCGAGCCATCTGTTACGAAGAAAGGGATTCCGGAGCGACCGCAGGCTGCGCCTGGAGAACCTGTCAGCAAGCCTGTTGAACAGCCGAAAGGGAAAGGAATGCCGACTGAGCAAAAGCAGATAAAGGAAAGACCGGTCATTACGCCGCGGGAAGGTGCAAGTAGGGAACAGATCCAGAAGAAGGAAGCAGGCAAGCCGGCGGTTCAACGAGAATTAAAAGAGAAGCCAAGATTTGTGCCGAGGGAACGCAGCGGCAAACCGCCGGTTCAGCAGCGGGGTTTGGAGAAACCACAAAAGCAAAAAGAGTTGAAAGAGGTGCCGTCAGGCACACCGGGAGGGGAGAAAAAAAATCTTCCTGAAAAACCGGGTGAAGTGCGTAACCAGAGCAAGAAACAAAAGGAGCTTGAAGAAAAGCCATTTGTGACACCACGATAGTTCTTTCTCTCTTAAAAATTTATGACTCCCTATAGCCTTGCTAAAGAGTTGCCTTATAGTTCCCTCCCCCTTTAGAGGCTGTGTCGCAATTACCTTGAAATGTAAATTTGTCATTCTGAATCCTTCGCATGTCATTCTGAGCGCAGCGAAGAATCTCGTCGTTAATCTCAGGACAGGCTCCGCGAAGAATCTCGCTGTTTGGCTCAGGATAAACTCCGTGAAGAATCTCATAAGATCAATGTGTTGTAAAACCGAGATTCTTCGGCTCGGGCCTCAGAATGACATTCCGACACATAAAAACACCTCCACAGACACGAGGTGGATAAGGCGGATTATGGATCTGCCGGATCTCCTGAGGATATCGCGGCATCTTATTTGAGCCAGACGAAGGAGATCATTGAATGGTTAAAACAGAACGAGAAATTAAGGAAATAATCTCACGATATGCTGTTGAGCTTGAAAAATTAGGGATAACATCTCAAAGGATATTACTCTACGGCTCCTATGCCAAAAGAATTCCCCGCGAAGACAGTGATATTGACCTGCTCTTGATCAGTGAACGTTTTGCAGGAATGAATATTCGGGAGAGGCTTGAACTACTGGGCATCGCCGCAGGGAAGGTTTTCGAGCCCATAGAGGCGTTCGGATATACCCCCGAAGAGATAGATGCGAATAAGAGAGGCACCTTTCTCGAAGAAGTATTGGAGCAAATTCATTTATAACTCTCTGATTTTCGGGCAGGTTCACCCGGCCACCTTCGTTTACATGCTTTGTTCCCGCAAATGTGCGAAAAAGTGAGGGGTGACTATGCGAAATCAGAGATTCAACGCAAAACTTATCGCGTTAGGAATTTCTCCGAGCTTCTCTCTTGATAAAGTCGTGATCAATGATCCTATGTTCGATTTTGAAACCGTCTGTATGTGGTCACAATTAACGGCACAATCATTATGCATGCCATCCCGGCGGGACAAAAGCACTTCGCTTGGGATGTTGCGAATTGTTGAAGTTACCGGGGCAACAGTGACTTCACCTAAATACTCAAGAATGGAATTTCTTGTTAAAATAACTACAGGACGTTTTTTATCGGGATGTTTGAACTTGTACCATCTTACCTCACCACGCTTCATACATCACCCCACTCCTGTTCTGACTCCCAAACGCTAAATTCTGTTTTGTCAGCAGGATGATGTCCGTATCCCTTTTTATGCTTATTTTCGAGTATCTTGATATTAACCTGTTTAACGGCATCTTTTAATGCCTTGCGAGCAAAAGCAGACCGGGTAGTTTTTAATTCTTTGACAACCTTATCAACGGTTGCGACTAATTCAT
>JALHSV010000071.1 GCA_022865525.1 Thermodesulfovibrionales bacterium | reverse complement strand
CATTTTAGCAATATTCCCATGCATATTCTATGTTTTTTTCATCGACTCCTGTGGATCCACAGAAATGTCTGAAGGAGCGAATTTTGAATAATTTTAATTCACTGTGGTCTTGCCACAGCGTAACCTTATAGTTCCCTCCCCTCAAGGGAGGGGTGTTACCTTTTAGTTTACGCCCTGCGCTCTTGGCGCAGGGTTTTGAACTGTAGTGAGTCAGATATGAAATGGTATACAATTGAAAAATGAACGAATTACTGATGATCTATAAAAAACTGTATCGATGTTTTGGCCCCCAGAACTGGTGGCCGGGTGATACGCCGTTCGAAATAGCGGTCGGCGCAGTGCTCACGCAGAATACCAACTGGGGCAATGTGGAAAAGGCGATACAAAATCTAAAAAAACAGGGTGTTCTCTCATCTGGTGGAATTCATGGATTATCTGTCAAAGAACTTGCTTCGCTGATCAAACCTGCCGGTTATTTCAATGTGAAGGCTAAGAGGCTGAGGTCTTTTCTTGATTTCCTCATGAATGAGTACCGCGGAAGGATGGAGAACATGGCACGGGAAGATTTGACTCAACTCAGGCCAAAGCTTCTCCGGATTCACGGCATAGGACCGGAAACAGCAGATTCGATACTCCTGTATGCCCTTGAGAAGCCTATTTTCGTCATCGATGCTTACACAAAGAGAATACTTTCAAGGCATGGGATTACGGCATCTGACGGATCGTATGCCGAATTCCAGGAACTCTTTCATGCTTCTCTGAAAAGGGATGTGCATCTCTATAATGAATACCATGCGCTTTTTGTTCGGGCGGGGAAAACATTTTGCAGGAGGACAAAGCCCCTGTGTGAGAAGTGTCCTCTGCATGATATGCTATAACTTATCTATTTAGAATCTGCTCAATGAGCATAAAATACTCTCTATGAATACGTTCAGACTTGTTACCTCCTTTTCCCCGAAGGGCGATCAGCCGCAGGCGATCAAAGAACTTTCAGAGGGGCTGAAACATGGAAAGAACCACCAGGTTCTTTTAGGCGTCACCGGGTCCGGCAAGACATTCACCATAGCAAATGTGATCGCACATATGAACAGGCCTGCTCTGGTGATTGCCCATAACAAAACCCTTGCCGCACAGCTCTACGGTGAATTCAAAGAGCTCTTCCCTGAAAATGCGGTTGAGTTCTTTGTCAGTTATTACGACTATTATCAGCCTGAAGCATATATCCCGACAACCGACACCTACATAGAAAAAGATGCTTTGATCAATGAAGATATCGACAGGATGAGGCATTCAGCTACACGGGCTGTTCTCGAACGGCGGGATACGATTGTGGTAGCTTCTGTCTCCTGTATATACGGCATCGGTTCGCCCCGGGACTATATGGATATGCATCTTGTCATTGAGGAAGGGATGCATGCAGAGCGTGACGAAATCCTGAGGAGATTGATTGAAATGCAGTATGCCCGTTCAGAAACGGAATTCAAGAGGGGGACTGTACGGGTAAGAGGCGACGTTGTTGAGGTAATTCCGTCTTTTTCGCACGACAGGGGAATCCGCATGGAATTTTTCGGAGATGATGTTGATGCGCTCCATGAATTTGATCCGCTCACGGGGGAGAAGATAAGAAAGCTTGATAAAATTGCCATCTTCCCGAACAGCCACTGGATAACCCCGAAGGAAAGGCTTGAGCCTGCATTGCAGAGCATCGAAAAAGAGATGAAGGAAATGCTTGAATACTTCCTGAGGGAGGGGAAACCGCTTGAGGCGCAAAGGATCGAGCAGCGGACCCGGTTCGATCTGGAAATGCTCAGGGAATTCGGGTACTGTCACGGAATCGAAAATTATTCCCGGCATCTCAGCGGGCGTGCACTCGGGGAACCCTCGTATACACTCATAGATTATTTCCCTGAAGACTTCCTGCTCGTGGTTGATGAGTCCCATGCAACAATACCGCAGATCGGCGGCATGTACGAGGGCGACCGGTCGAGAAAAAAGACGCTTGTCAACTTCGGGTTCAGGCTGCCCTCAGCACTCGATAACAGACCACTCACATTTAGTGAATTCGAACAGAGGGTGAATCAGGCACTGTATGTATCAGCGACTCCCGGACCCTATGAACTCCAGAGATCGCAGGGGAGAATTATCGAACAGATTATCAGGCCAACAGGCCTCATAGACCCGAAACTTCTGGTCCGTCCGGTTGCAGGACAGGTTGATGACCTTGTGGGAGAAATTCGTACGCGTGCGGAGAGGGGGGAGAGAGTTCTCATTACAACGCTGACAAAGAAGATGGCAGAGGATCTGACGGATTACTATGTCAACCTTGATCTGAGGGCGCGATATTTACATTCTGATATTGATACGCTTGAACGGGTAGGGATATTACGAGACCTGAGGCTCGGAAACTTTGATGTCCTGGTCGGAGTTAATCTGCTGCGTGAAGGACTTGACTTGCCGGAGGTTTCACTGGTTGCAATCCTTGATGCAGACAAAGAAGGGTTTCTTCGTTCCGAGCGCTCTCTCATGCAGACAGCAGGGCGTGCTGCACGGAATGTCAACGGAGAGGTCATCCTGTACGCAGATACCATAACAGGATCGATGCAGAGGGCTTTGCAGGAAACAGAGCGGAGAAGGAAGATACAGGAGAACTATAACCGTGAAATGGGAATAACCCCGGAAACGGTGAAGTCAAACATCAAAGACATCCTGAGATCAATCTATGAGTCTGATTACTGGACAGTGCCTGCTGTCGCTGAAGAGAAAGCTGAATACGGATATGATGAAGCGGCTCTGAAAAAACTCGAGGCAGAGATGAAGGAAGCTGCAAGGAATCTTGAATTTGAGCGTGCTGCAGCGTTGCGGGACAAGATGAAGGCAATTCGGAGCAGGATGATAGAGGTCGGGATAAAAGCCTGACTAAAGTTAAAGTGGTATAATGAAGCGATGTTAATTTGTATCCATGGGAGGGAATAATGATCGCTATCGCAGATAATTTAAATACACGGAATGGAGCTTATATTGATGCACTCATAAAAAGAGATAAAAAGGCACTCTCAGAAATTATCGAAAAAATCCAGGCATCCGGCGCTGACATGATCAATGTCCAGTGCTCCCTCGACGGTACCGGAGATGAGGATATGCTACCCTGGGTCATTGATATCCTCTCTGATCAAACAGCAAGCTCTTTGTCGCTTGATTCCAGAAATATCCGGGCGCTGGAGAAAACGATACCATTGTGCAAAAAACCACCTCTTGTCAACTTTATTTCGAAGACCGAACCTGAAGACGAGGAATCCTTGCTTTCTCTTGTTTCCGGTTCAGGAGCCTCTCTCGTTCTCAGAGCTTCAAGCGGAGCAATCCCATCGTCACTCGAAGCAAAACTCCAGATAATCGAGGAACTGCTTGAGATGGCAAACAATGCAGATATTCCCAACGAAAGACTGTTTGCGGATCCTTCTATTGTGCACATCAGCAGGGGAATGGGGCAAAAGCATCTCGTGAACTCACATGAATGCATTCGTGTACTCAAGGAACTTGTTGAACCACCGGTCAATACCATTGCCTGGATCTCCAACATCTCTCCCGGCATGCCAAAGGCGGTCAGGAAACCCCTTGAAGCGATGTTTCTCACCTATCTTGCCGGTGCAGCACTTGATGCAGCCATGGTCGATGTCCTTGATGAGAATGTCAGGAAGGCAATATATCTCATAAAATCTTTCAGGGATGAGATTGTATTCTCGCAGGCTGAAATAACGTAGTCTGCTGTCTTCGACAGAATTCAAATCTGCCCAAATACCATATCTCACTCTGATTGGGTGAATATCTGGGTTGCGGGAATCAGTCGCTTTTATTCTTCCAGGAAAGAATTGCGAGCGAGCATGCAATTCCAGATGAATCGATAAGCCAGTCGTAGAACGAACCTGTCCTTGCAGGGATGAATGTCTGTATATATTCATCCATTGCGCTATACCCCAATGAGATAAGACCTGCATAGAGGATCCATGTGAACTGAACGGTTTTCTTGCTGCCTCGGAATCCCCGCATCAAAAGGAATGCAAGGAAGGCGTATTCCAGAAAATGACCTGTTTTGCGTAGGAGAATATGCAAAGTCTCAGACGTATGCTGGCTTGCACCTGGCAATAACCACGTGATAAGAGGCATGATGAGGGAAGAGGTACTTTGCGATGTCAGGAGGTCATTCACAGGGGAGATAAAAATCATCCAGGCAACCGGAGGAAGCCAGTAAATCGAAGCGTTTCTCAGATTTATCATTGCTGCTGATTAGCGGCAATCATGCTGATAAATACCAGTTGTACGTCATTCGTATGCCCTGCTCCAGGGTAATTCTTGGCTGCCATCCCAGGGATTTGATTTTTGAGACATCCAGGCGTTTTCTCAGAGTTCCGTCCGGTTTCGAGGTGTCCCACATGATCTCGCCTTCATACCCGACAATCTGCCTGACCAGCGTTGCAAGATTGCTGATGGTTAAATCTTCACCGGTTCCGATATTGATGAATTCTCCAATCAACGGATGACCTTGCCGGTCATGTGAAAAACTCACAGCTGAACCGGCATCGCAGTTTTCCATGAGGAATACACACGCATCTGCGAGGTCGTCAACAAAGAGAAACTCCCGATACGGCTGTCCGGTACCCCAGAGTTTTACGTAATCAGCGGTAATCCCGAGCATTTCAAGGTCTGCGGAATCGCTGAAGTTGAATCCTATGGGGAATCTCCTCATGTCTTTTCCCAGCTCGTCATATTTTTTCTCTCTCAAGAGCCGGGCAAGATGAAACTTTCTTATCAATGCAGGCAGCACATGTGCTGTTTCCAGATTGAAATTATCATGAATGCCAAATAAGTTCGTGGGCATTACCGACATGAAATTCGTCCCGTGTTGCTCATTGTAGTACCTGCAGAGTTTTATAGCAGAAATTTTTGCTACCGCATATGGTTCATTTGTCGGCTCAAGAAGACCTGTCAGGAGATATTCTTCTTTCAGGGGTTGTGGTGCAGATTTCGGATAAATGCAGGAGGAACCGAGGTTAAGGAGCTTTTTTACCCCGTATGTATATGAAGCATGTATGACATTCGCTGCGATCATGATGTTGTCATAAATGAATTCAGCCCTATACGTGTCGTTTGCAAGAATCCCGCCAACCTTCGCTGCTGCGAGAAAAACATAATCGGGTCCTTCTTGTGCAAAGAATCTCTCCGTATCACTCTGTCTTCTGAGATCAAGATCAACACTTGCCCGCGTGAGAAGATTAGTGAATTGTTGTTCCCGGAGCCTTCGCAGGATTGCTGATCCGACGAGGCCACGATGCCCGGCAATATATATTCTGGAATCCTTTTCCACAATTTTTGCACTCTGGTTCATAAATTCTGTTACGTATACATTGGCGTGGCAGTAAGACTCTTCAGGGAGCCTGTCCTGAGCGTAAGATTCTTCAGTCGCTGCGCTCCTTCAGAATGACAGTAAGCGAAGGGTTCAGCGTGACATGAGTTGTCATTCTGAGGCATAGCCGAAGAATCTATTATCTAATCCTTCGTTTCTCCTTTTCAACACCGCTCCCGTATCTTCTCATGAAGGGAGAAATCATGTGTGGTGTAACTAAATCCTTTCTTGCGGCAAACATCAATCCCTTCACCGACAGGTTTCAGCCCTGTTAGTTTGAAGTCATAATCGATCATGATTTTGATAAGTTCATCGAATGTTGTACGCGGTTCCCAGCCGAGAATCTGCTTTGCCTTGGTTATGTCAGCCTGTAAGAAATCCACTTCGGTAGGCCGGAAATACTTTGGGTCTATCTCGATAATAGCATCACCAACATTCAGGGCGGTGGTCAAGCCTGATTTGAGTGAACGGATCTTCCCTTTTCTGTTAACGCCTTCGCCCTCCCACTCTATCTCGATGCCGGCATAATAAAAGGCCTTTTCCAGAAATTCCCTTACCGAGTGGCTTTCCCCTGTACCGATTACAAAATCATCTGGTTTGTCCTGCTGGAGAATCAGCCACTGGCACTCCACATATTCAGGCGCAAACCCCCAGTCCCTCCTGGATTCGAGATTCCCGAGGAAGAGCCTTTTCTGTTTCCCGGCTATCATATTTGCGATCGCCCTGGTAATTTTCCTGGTCACAAAGGTCTCACCTCTCCGGGGGGATTCGTGATTGAAAAGGATGCCGTTACAGTTAAAGAGGTTATATCCCTCCCGGTAATTTACCGTAATCCAGTAAGCATAGACCTTTGCAGCTGCATACGGACTTCTTGGATAGAAGGGTGTTTTTTCATTCTGGGGCGGACTGGCATTACCAAACATCTCGCTGCTGGATGCCTGGTAAAATTTCGTCTTGATACCGCTCCTTCTGATGGCCTCCAGTATCCTTGTTGTCCCCAAAGCAGTAACATCTCCTGTATACTCAGGGAGATCAAAACTTACCCTTACATGGCTCTGTGCCCCGAGGTGGTATATTTCATCCGGCTTGATGTTATAGATGATGTTCGTTAACTGGCCGGAATCTGTCAGATCCCCGAATTGCAGAAAAAGTTTTGCGCTCGGTATATGCGGGTCCTGATACAAATGGTCGATCCGGTGGGTATTAAATGTGCTTGCCCTCCGGACTAACCCGTGCACTTCATACCCTTTGGATAAAAGCAGTTCTGTCAGATAGGAGCCATCCTGTCCTGTGATGCCTGTTATTAAAGCCCGTTTCATCATGGTCACCTTTTCATTTGGATCATTTTCTTTATCGTCTTAACCTCATTTACTATCCCTCCCATACATATCGTCCACCCGCACAATATCGTCTTCGCCGACATACTCTCCATTCTGGACCTCGATGATTTCGAGAGGAACCTTGCCCGGATTTTCGAGTCTGTGAAGTGTTGATTTTGGTACGTAGACAGACTCATTCTCATGAATAATGATCTCCTTATCTCCGATTGTCACCTTTGCAGCACCCCGAACTACCACCCAGTGTTCAGACCTGTGATAATGCTTCTGAAGGCTCAGCCGCGCTTCGGGATGAACAACGATCCGTTTAATCTTATATCGCTCACCTTCCTCAAGAATGGTATAGCTTCCCCACGGACGATAGGTTGTCAGATGCTCAGATGCTTCCTTTCTCTTATCCGAATTCAGCTTATTGACGATCTCCCTGACTTTCTGGGTTTCCCCCTTTTTTGCGATCAATACCGCGTCATCCGTATCAACAATAAGGCACTCCTCCAACCCGATGGTGGAGATCAGGCGCTTATTGCTGATGATAAGAGTGTTTTGTGTATCAATTGCAATAATATCGCCGATTTTAACATTCCCTTTTTCATCCTTGTCTGCCATATCATAAAGGGAGTCCCATGAGCCTATGTCATTCCAGTAGATATCGAGAGGAAGGACTGCCATCCGGTCGGATTTCTCAGCCACTGCATAGTCAATCGAGATTTCGGGCATTGTATGAAAGTTGGAAACCAGTTCATCGACACTGGTATCAAGCATAGCCCGTATTTCAGGCGCGTATTTTCCGAATTCCTCGAGCATGGTGCCGATGCTGAATGCAAACATGCCGGAATTCCAGTAATAGTTCCCTTCCTGCATATAGTGCCGGGCGGTTTCCATATTTGGCTTTTCCGTAAACTTTTCAACGTCAAAATACTCCTGGCTTCCTTCAGCATGCTTTTTGCTCCCTGCCTTAATATACCCGTACCCCGTCTCCGGTCGTAACGGTTTTATCCCAAATGTTACGATGAGCCCTTTTTGCGCTATTTTTTCTGCATGGGTAACATACTCAGCAAATTTCTCAGGGGGCCTGATGACGTGGTCCGCAGGCGAAATAAATAATACCTCATCTTCGCTGCACCCAAGTTTTTCCATGCAGTATTTCATGCCGAGTGCTATTGCAGGGGCTGTATTTCTGCCCACGGGTTCAAGGATGATATTGCGGGAAAGCGGTCTGTCATCGAATAAACCACTCAAATCAGAGAGGACATGAAACTTGTATTCGCTGTTTGTCATAATGATCATTGCATCAGGAGGAAAAACCTTGAGCAGTCTTTTCGCGGTTTCCTGCAGGAGGGACCCGCCGATATGCAAATTCAGAAACTGTTTCGGATAATTCTTTCTGCTGAGAGGCCAGAGGCGTGTCCCTGAACCACCGGCAAGAATAAGCGCTTTCATGATGAATGCTCCTTCATTTCTACTTTACTGGAATGGCCTCTCAAAGTCTATATATTCACCCTCAGCCTGAATAGTGCGTAATGCTGTTTCAAGAAAAGACCGGTACGTGTTCAGGGATTCTTCGTCTTCGGCCTCAAAGCGCATGACGATTACCGGCTGAGTATTGCTTGACCGTACGAGACCCCATCCTTTTTCAAAGACGACCCGCGCTCCGTCTATGTCATAGATTTTTTTTATCGGTATGGGGCTATCCCCTGATCGTGCATATTCTTTGCACAGACCGGTCAGCTTTTCAACAATGGGTTTCTTTTGATCATCTCTGCACTCAATACGTATTTCCGGGGTATAAAACATGCGCGGTATGTCGGAAAGCATATCGTGAATCCCGCGCCCAGTTTTCTTCATAATCTCGACGAGCCTGAAGGTTGTATAGAGGGCATCGTCAAATCCGAAATAATCATCTGCGATAAAGATATGTCCGCTAAATTCACCTGCAAGGACTGCGTTTTCTTTTCTCATCTTGTCTTTTACAAGAGAATGGCCTGTCTTCCACATAATGGGTATACCGCCGTGTTTCTCTATGTCATCGAACATCAACTGAGAACATTTGACATCTCCTATAACGACAGAGCCAGGTTGTCTCCGGAGGATGTCTCTTGAAAGGATAATCATGATCTGATCGCCCCATACAATATTGCCACCTGTATCAACAACCCCGATTCTATCCGCGTCTCCGTCATATCCAACCCCGATATCCGCTGCATGCTCTTTTGTCGTACGGATCAAATCCTGGATATATTCCACCACCGTCGGGTCAGGATGATGGTTTGGAAACCGTCCGTCAGGTTCACAGTAAAGAGGAATCACATCGCAGCCCATAGCTTCGAGGATCTCCGGCGCAATGATGCCGGCTGTACCGTTCCCTGCATCGACGACTATTTTCACTCTTCGGTAATTCTCATCTGATAGGTATGAAAATCGTTGTTTCATGAATACCCTGTAAGCAGAGAGAATATCAAACTGCTCAACTTTTCCCTTAACAGGATTCTCGTGCCACGATTGTTCGTATATTCTCTCCTTTAAATTTTGAATCTCGTCCCCGAAGATGGTTTCTTTCCCGATGCTGAGTTTAAATCCATTATATTCAGGAGGATTGTGGCTTCCCGTCACCATGATCCCGCCGTCGAGATGAAGATGATACAGTGAAAAATACTGCAGCGGGGTAGGGCAGAGTCCAATGTCATATACACTG
>JALHSV010000070.1 GCA_022865525.1 Thermodesulfovibrionales bacterium | reverse complement strand
GAAACAGCCCGCAGTTGTACCCGTGGTTCCTCAACCGCCGGTCATACCGCAGCCTCCAGCAGTGCCTCAACAACCAAAAGCTGCGCCTACGGTGAGTTTCTTCTTTGATGATGCGGATATCTATGAGGTGATCCAGACGATCTTTGCTGATGTCCTGAAGGTCAATTACATCGTTGACCAGCAGGTCAAGGGGAGGGTGAATTTCAGGACGATCACCCCTGTGCCGAAGGATGAAGTGTTGCCGATTATGGAAATAGTCCTCAGAATGAACGGAATCGGCTTTGTGGAAGAGGCAGGTCTCTACCGAATAGTGCCGCTGACTGATGTTCCGAAAGAACTTGTCTATTCGCAGATAGGGAAAGAGCCAGAAAAAGTTGCCATTGACATGGTCAACTTCAAGAACCTGGACCTCAGGGAGGCAATGCCTGATATCGAAAATGCATTGGGCCTTCATCTGAAAGGAGGAACTGTCAGAATACTTCCCATATTCCGTCTTAATTCACTCGTCATTGTTGCATCATCAGGTGAACAACTCATGTATATCAAGAAATGGATTCAGGTATTCGATGACATGTTCTCTGTGACGAGGTTAAAAATATTTGTCTATCCTCTGCAGAATGGCAAGGCAACGCATATTGCTGCGCTCATGCAATCAATCTTTTCAGGGAGTGCGGCAGCCCCAACGACGACACCAATGCCCACACCAACACCAAGACCGACAACACCAAGAACCCCCGCAACCGGAACAACTGCGCAAACGACGAATACTCCAAGCACAGAGCGGAGGACCGGAGCAGCAGCAACAGTTACCGGAGGAGGAATGTTCGTTTCCCCTGAAACAAAAGTGTTTGCTGACGAAATAACGAACTCATTGGTTATCCTTGCGACGCCTGTTGATTACAGATTCATCGAAGAGACGATAAAGAAGATCGATATCCAGCCGAGGCAGGTGGTAATTGAGGCGCTCATCGCGAGGGTAGATCTGATAGACAATCTTAGCTTCGGGTTCTCCTGGGCTTTAAATACCGACGTTAATATATCGATGAAACCATTTACAAGGGATATTGATCTCAACGGCACTGCATTCAATAATCCGGGAGGATTACCCAAAACAGACAGCCCAGTAACTGCTACAGGTTTTACTTTTGTGGGCTCGGACCCGACCGGACATATTAGAGCGCTACTAAGGGCTGCCTTAAAGGATTCCAGAGCAAAAATCCTTGCAGCTCCCAGCATACTCGTTTCGGATAATCAGCAAGCGAGCATTCAGGTCGGTTCGCAGATTCCCCTCGCGACCTCAACAACTTCTTACGTCACTTCGGCTACGGCAGAGAACACTAACCCCATCACCTCGACAATCCAGTACAAGGACATCGGAATTATCCTCAAGGTAAAACCGCAGATCAATGACAGCGGGTTGGTCTCAATCGAGTTGAGCCAGGAGGTTTCCTCCACGGGTGACAATGTAATCATAGGGGGGCAGGAATTTGCATCCATAAACAAAACCGAGGCGCTTACGAATCTGGTTGCACAGGACGGTGAGACGATTATAATCGGGGGTCTTATAAGAGAGGATGTCACAAAGTCAAAAGACGGTATCCCCTTCCTCAGCAAAATCCCGCTGCTCGGCTACTTGTTTTCCAGTCAAACGGACAACAAAACAAGAACGGAGCTCTTAATCCTTATTACTCCCCATGTCGTCCGAAATCAGCAGGAAGCTGTGGACGTGACCACGAAATATTTAGACAAATATAAAGAAGACAAGGATATCGAGGAATTCTTACGTGAAGGAGGCGAGAAGAAACAGTTCAGACGTTCACGCAAGGACTTGCAATAGCCGATATGTTCAACGGGTGTTCATCAAGGGATTGATCAAGAGGCTCTTGTCAAAGATATTAAAGAACGGTATAAAAAACAGGGCAACCAAGATCAAAATATTCAAGAGTTGAAGCAAAAAACCCCTTGACAGAACCCTACTTTTTTCTGAATAGCATCTCCAGCAAATATGTACAGGCTTTGAACTCACCCAACTTCTTTCGTATTTAAAATGATGTGTCAGGAATTACCGGGAGGAGAATACGCAGATTTCATTACGCTTAAAGGAGGTATTAATTATGAAAACATTAATTATAAAATCCCTCCTAACCTCCCTTTGCCAAATCCCGAAAGCTTTCGGGACTCTTTGGTAAAGAGGGGTTAGGGGAGATTTTTCAATAATGTTGCTTTACGTATGAACTCCTGAATCTGTTTGCAGTACAATAAAAAGCATTGCATGAAAAAAGCCTCTTTAGAATATTATAAAGATTTAGTCGTTGTTCTTACCCAGAAAGAACTCAAAGTGAGATATAAGAGGAGCTTCTTCGGTTATCTCTGGTCGATCGCCAATCCGCTTGCTCTTGCGCTTGTTTTTTTTGTGGCTTTTAAAATTTTTATGAAGATCCCGATCGAAAACTACACGTTATTTCTCATTGCAGGCCTCTTCCCGTGGCAGTGGTTCCTCAATTCT
>JALHSV010000533.1 GCA_022865525.1 Thermodesulfovibrionales bacterium | reverse complement strand
GGCTCTGGCTTATGACAGCCACATTCGACAGCGTTAACTGAAGAGGGCCAACACATTGCTGTTGAGCTATGAGGCCGGTAACAGACCTGTCAACCTTATTCGTGAGGAATCTTTTGGAGCCGACTGATACAAGGCGCAGCACTCTCCCGACAGCTTCCATGAGCGTACTGTCCGTTGGTAATTTCAATGGCTCAAGTACAGGCGGAATTCGTGAGAGGTTGAATGTCTTCCGCGGCATCGCTCCGAGAACCCTCGAGAGTTCAAGATTTACCGGTCTGGTTCCGTCTGTTGCATCGTGAATCACGATGGAGCCCTCCCCGGTAATCTCACCGATAATTGCACAGGGGACTTTCTCTCTTTTACAGAATCCAAGAAATTCATCTGTCCTGTCAGGGTGCAAAAGCAGTGCATCCTGTTCCTGGTACTCTGCACCCCAGATTTCGAGTACTGACAGGGTATGATCACCAAGCTGGATATTTCTGATCTCTATCGTTGCCCCGGCAGGATAAATGATTTCCTTGACAACGTTGCAGTTACCCCCGGCCCCCTGGTCGTGTATGCTGACGATAGGATTCCTGTCTCCCATTTCAACACATGCCCTGATAACCCTGTTTACCTTCTGCTCCATCTCCGCATCGCCACGCTGAACAGCGCTGAAATCAAGTTCAGCTATGTTTTCTCCCTGTATCATGCTTGATGCCGCACCGCCACCGATGCCGATTCTGAATGCAGGACCGCCTATTTTGACCACACACATACCCTTTTCAGGCAGACCTTTATCAATATGCCTGCTGTCTATCTGTCCGACACCGCCGGTAAACATGATAGGTTTCACCCATTCCCGTCTTTCACCATCAGGCAAGCGTAATCCGAACGATCGGGTAAAGCCCTGGATCAACGGTTCGCCGAATTTATTTCCGTAATCCGACGCACCGTTGCTTGCCTCGATTTCAATCTGCAAAGGTGAGGCGAGATTCAGTGGATAGACAAAGGAAGGTTCTTCCCATGGCAACAGATAACCGGGGATATGGAGGTTGCCGACACAATATGCTGCTGTACCTGCGATAACCAGGCTGCCTCTGCCGGTGGCATGAACATCTCTTATCCTGCCTCCGGTTCCTGTCTCTGCACCAGGGAAGGGAGCGACTCCTGTTGGGAAATTATGCGTCTCAGCGGTAAAGATGATGTGATACGTAAGATTGTTTTTCTGAAACCGGCATGGGAAACCAGGGATATCCGGAACAATGGTCTGAATAGGATAACCTCGGATAGCACTTGAATTGTCTTTAAAAGCAATGACGCTGTTCACAGGATTTGCCTGCAGCGGCTGCATGATGATATCCATGAGGGTATAGGGCACTTCCGTTCCATCAATGATCAGTCGTCCTTTAAAGAACCAGTGACGTGAGTGCTCGCTGTTCGACTGTCCGAGATCAAAACATTCAACATTCGTCGGGTTTCTGCCGATCTCATTCACGAAGAGGTTGTAATAATATTCGATATCCCAGTCATCAAGGCCCAATCCCATCCCGACATTAATCTTCTTCAGAGCATCTCTGCCTTCTTCAATCAGTGGCACGATAGAAAACGGCTCGGGCTGCATGCCTGTTTCGAAGGTGGTGAGCGTCTCCGGATAGCGGCACTCTGCCATGCGGTCGTGGACGAGAGTAAGGAAGGGTTCAAGGATTCCAGGATTCCAGGGTTCCAGTGATGGATTTATTTGCTCTTGACCCCTTGAACCCTCGAATCCTTGAACCCTTTTTTTAAGTTTTAATATATATCTCCTCGATCTCTCGATCCGTGTAATCTTTGTCAATCCGCAGGCATGGCATACAGAGACAGCATTTGTTGACCAGGCCGTTGTAAAGTTCATGCGGGGACCAACTTCGATGATAGTTTCAATAATTCCCCCCTTTACTAAAGGGGGGGCGGGGGGATTACCGGTCAAAAAACTTTCCTCTGAAAAATTCCCCGGCTCAAACGTCTCTGTTAGGAGCCACCTGAGTATCTTGATTTCTCCGTCTGAGAGTGGGGCCGTTGTCTCAATATTGAAGCAGTATTCGGTTTCAACATCCTCTATTTCAGGGTGAACGTTCTGCTTTGTGGTTAATAATAATGCATGTTTCTTTGCAGGCGATAAAGCCGGCCCGCGATAAAGATGTAAGAGGCTCATCGGGGTTATTTTATCAGAAATGGGAGGTTGTAATAATTTATCGTGTTTAACCGAATACCCTTTTGAAGATATAGTCTACATTCTTCAGATAATATTTCAGGTCAAAGATATCCTCCATCTCCTTTGCGGTCAGATATCTTTTGACATCCGTATCCCTGAAGAGTATTTTCCTGAATTGAGATCCTGTCTGCCAGCTCTTCATGGCATTCCTCTGGACGATATCATACGCAAAATCCCTGTTGAGCCCTTTATCAATAAGTGCAAGCATGACTCTCTGGGAATTAAAGAGGCCATAACTTTTGAGCATATTTTCCTTCATTCTTTTGGGATAGACGTGGAGTTTATCCAGGATCCCCTTGAGCCTGTGGAGCATATAATCCGTCAGTATTGAACTGTCAGGGATTATGACACGTTCAACAGAGGAGTGGGATATATCCCGTTCATGCCACAGCGCGATATTCTCAAGAGCAGCCATTGCGTTAGACCTCACAAGCCGTGCAAGACCTGAGAGGTTTTCACATCCGATCGGATTACGCTTATGGGGCATAGCCGATGATCCTTTTTGTCCTGCCATGAACGGTTCCTCAGCCTCGAGTACCTCTGTTCTCTGAAGGTGCCTGATTTCAACAGCTATTTTTTCGACAGAGGCTGCTATGAGCGCAAGGGTTAATAGATATTCCGCATGTCTGTCTCTCTGGACTATCTGCGTGGCAACAGGCTCAGGCCTGAGACCGAGTTTTTTGCAGACTTTCTCTTCAATTGCCGGAGGAATATTTGAGAAGGTGCCGACTGCCCCTGAGAGTTTCCCGACACTGATCGTTTCCCTGGCCTTCTTTATTCTTGAAAGATTTCTTTTCATGTCCTCATACCAGAGTGCAAACTTGAGACCGAATGTCATAGGCTCTGCATGGATTCCGTGACTCCGTCCGATCATCAGGGTTTCTTTATACTTG
>JALHSV010000532.1 GCA_022865525.1 Thermodesulfovibrionales bacterium | reverse complement strand
TATAAGCAGGTGTTATTCTCATCCAGCCCAAAAGGACCCCTTTTCAATTTCAGGGTGAAAGTGAAAAATGATTACATAAAAAAGCCCCTCGAAATCAAGCGAGGCTTTCTGGTTTATGTCTACGACTTACTTATTTACTGCGTCCTTGAAAGCCTTCCCTGCTGAAAACTTGGGAACCTTTCTGGCAGGTATCTTTATCGCTGCTCCCGTCTGAGGGTTCCTGCCAGTCCTGGCTTTCCTCTTTGAAAGTGAGAACGTGCCGAAACCTACGAGAGCAACTTTGTCTCCCTTTTTGACTGCTTTGGTGATTGCCTCAATAGCTCCGTCAAGCGCCTTGCCGGCGCAGGCTTTGGTACAACTCGATGCAACTGCCATCTTTTCGATCAGATCCGCTTTTGTCATGTCACTGCCCCCTATAAAATATGTTTGATGAAGATGATTTTATGAAAAAGGAACGATCCTGTCAATGTAATTCCTGGGCGGTCTTTTCTGATAAAAGCAGAGAGTGCGCTGTCTTTACAATCCTAAACAGGCTTTATATTATCGGGAGAGTTATATCTCGGTGAGTTTACCCTGTCAGATACGATATTAATCTCCATCTCCTCTGATGGAAGTGAAAAGATCTTTCAGCAGATCTCCGTAAATGCAATCCTCACTTTATTTATTTCGATCTTTGTGGTACATTTTGACCGCATATTTCTATTCTCCTTTCGTTTAGAGTTGATGGTCGCGTAAACCTATTGATTTTAATACGAAAGGAGAATTTCTTTGGGGATATTATTTTAGGTCAACTGCACTTTTTGGGTTAATAATTTTCCTGAAATAGCTTCCTCAAACTCTCAATCGGATACCTATACTTCAATGCTCCCATGATGGTTCTGTTTATTTGTTTATTGAGTTCCAGAATTCTGATGTTTCCCAATCCCTCCTTCTGCTCAACCAAGACCTCATATTCAAAGGCAAGCTGATTCATCGAGCCAAGCACCTGACGATTAGAAGTCTTCGCAAAGCCTATATCCTCATATTCCTGCATGACTCTATTAATCACATCAAGCCCGAATCCTTCATACTGCAAATTGTAACTGAGATTTATAAGGAACTCCTCTTCTATGTTTTTTAGGTTAACCTTCAGGACTTTTGGGATAAGGAACGAGTACAGGGATTTCTCATTGGTGAACAGGAGGCACTTTTTACGTTCAATCCTGAGTAGGTTAGCATACCAGTTCCCAAGCCCTTCAGTGCTTTCTGATAAAGGGGTTTCAATAGGAGGGGTTCCCATCTCCTTCAACAGTTTTTGTGTGCAATGAATCAGTCTCATACAGGTATAATAACTTCTATGGGAAAGATTTTTATCAATGACAATCAACTTAAGGAATGGGTAGAAGCTGCTGAAGGGATTCAAGAAAGGTTCGGGATTGAAAAGGCTCTTGGATACCTTATAGGGGAAAAGTTCTATAATTTGGTGTCCCTCCTGCATGATGCCCGAAAGACAGTTAGGGAAATTGATGAGAAACGGAAACAGCCTGACTATACCCCTGTAAGGGTGACGAAGTATAAAGACAAAGAATTTATCACCAACTTTGATGATATTTATGAGAGAGACAAAGAAAGAATCCCTGAAGCAGAAAAACTCCTGACCGAGTTTGTAGCTCTAATCAGGGGTGCCTTTGAACCTCATGAGATACGGAAATACTTTCAATCTCATCCCCGTTTAGGAGTTCACGGACATATCTCCACTGAAGAAGAACATGCCTTCCTTGTCAGCCACGGTGCTGTTGAACACTCAATAGATACCGAGCTTGAAGATGCCATGATTTTTGGAGATATGAAGAAGTATTTTGGGATGGTTTGATACCTTCCCAAAATACTAATGCCCCTTCCTCAACTGAATTAACCTTTTAAGAATAAGCCTGAGTTTGCCTTTTTCTTTATTCTCATCCAATGAAGGATGGACGGTAATCCAACCTTCTCTTGATACTTTATAA
Organism: Thermodesulfovibrionales bacterium; assembly: GCA_022865525.1. GTDB lineage: Bacteria > Nitrospirota > Thermodesulfovibrionia > Thermodesulfovibrionales > SM23-35 > JALHSV01. The sequence goes on along the minus strand of JALHSV010000532.1, from coordinate 4,835 downwards.
CTCTTCTTATGCTTGGTACTGCCCATTAAATATATTATATCGGTTACTGAATTCATCTTGCGATGTTAAATTAGTACTAATACACATCAGAAAGGGGCTTTGAGGAAGATAGGAGAAATAAACTCTAACATCAATACAAGGGAGATAATAACGATGAAAGTTATGGCATTTAATGGAAGTCCAAGAAAAAAATGGAACACAGCAACATTGCTTGAGAAGGCAATTGAAGGAGCTGCCTCAAAGGGGGCAAAAACAGAACTTATTCATCTGTATGATCTAACCTTCAAGGGTTGCATAAGCTGTTTTGCCTGTAAGACCAAAGGTGGCAAAAGTTATGGTAGGTGTGCAGTCAAGGATGACCTGACACCAGTCTTTCGGAAGATTGAAAAAGCTGATACCATCATACTGGGCTCACCAATCTATTTTGGCAATGTTTCTGGAGAGATGAGGTCGTTTATGGAACGTCTGCTGTTTCCGTATCTAACATATACCGATCCACCTCAGTCACTTTTCCCCAAAAGTATTAAGACTGGGTTCATCTATACAATGAATGTAACGAAAGAGCAAATGAAGAAATGGGGATACCTTCAACTTTTCAACAATCATGAAAGGATTCTTAAAATGATATTTGGGGCTTCTGAATATATCTGCAGCTTTGATACTTATCAGTTTAAGGATTATTCAAAAGTAGTTTCAACCCGTTTTGACCCTGTGAAGAAAGCACAGCGACGCAAGGAAATATTTCCAATTGATTGCGAAAAAGCCTTTGACATGGGGGCAAGACTTTCTACTTGTGGGAAGTAACAGATTTATTTGATTAGTGATGGGGGTTTGTTCAGGCAACAACTGCTCTATATCAACTTAGGCAATCCATTCCTCCGAGAAAATCAGGTTTTTGTTAGATCATCCTTAATTTTCTCGAATTCTTCTTTACTGATCTCTCCTTTGGCGTATCTCTTTTTTAGAATATCCATGGCAGTTTCTTCTTTATCTCCCTTCTTAGGACTTCCTGCAATCAGTTTAACGAGATAAATGATTCCTAAGATTAGTAATGCCCAGAAGATAATCATCGCAAACCATCCTAATCCAAATACCATTCCCCATCCATAATCCCAATGCATCATATAACCCCTCCTAAATAAATATAGTCAGTATTATTTGGGCAGTTCAATATCTTCATATCCCCCGCCAGTTTGAGCCATGAATAGCATGCGTTCTGGTTTCATTCGAATAACAACATATTCAGGTGTAGATGGGTCTTTGTAATATTTCTTGAGAGCTGGAACGGCTTCATACAGTTTCAATTTGTCACCATTATCGGTACTAATTCTGCAGTGTCCTGCAATCCTTACGTGCTTCCCTTCTCTATCCATGAAACAGTATTCCGCGTAAGGCACTTCCCTGAGCTGTTTGATTTTATCAGTTCCATCAGTAGTTGCACACCAAAGTTCATTTTCCATCCATACACAGCTCCCCATGGGTCGAACCCCGACTTTATTGCCGTCACTTGTCGCAAGAACCCCCCATCCGACTTCCTCCATGAATTTCTTAACCATTTCCAGACTCATCCTGATACTCCTTTCATTATCCCCCTATTTGCTCATTTTAATCCGAGCTTTTTCATGTGCAGATTATAGCAGAAGTGGGGGACAGGGGTTAGGGAAGGCTGGGACGGGTATGAATCTTTTTATGGTGAATCGACTATTTTGATATCGTTAATTCTTGCTATTGCAAAGAATCTTTTTGCCCTTCTCAAATTGCACCAGCCGACTACGCATTGAGATTTTCCATACTGTTTGAAATACTTAGGCTTAACGGTTCGAACGCTGAGTTCCCCATTGGATTTCTGATAACTAAAATGGATAAGTTTATTCTTATTTATGGCTTCATCAATTAGAACAATGATTTTGCCATGCGGTAGTTTCGCAAGCATAAGCTTTCGCCTATGTTTTGCAAGAAAGTAATTAATTATCCAGACACCGGCAGGTACACCGAGGATCCAGCCCATCGCCATAAGCTGCTCAGTTCCATTATATTTGCTGTACCATCCGCGGACACAGAGGGTGTCCCCGGGGTTGATTAGTTAGGGTGCTTTACGCCTAAAATAGAGTATGGTATGCCCCTCATGGTTCTCATTTATCCTCTACAACCCCATCAGAAAAGCATTCACTGACAGACACAAAATCATAGCTGAGTCCGGTGTTACTTCCATGTCCATAGTGTTTGAGGTTGGTGCGGGTAATGGCTTCCTCACAGAAACCCTTGCCGAACACGCTCAAAAGGTCTACGCTTTGGAATTACAAGAAGGGATGGTGAAGAAGTTGCAAAAAAGGATTAACCGTTTTGGCAATAAGGTACAGATTATCCATAGCGATATTGCTGAATACAAAATACAGGAATCCTTTGCTGATGTATGCATTATGTATTACAGTTTCCATGAGGTCAGCGATAAGCCTGAAGCTGCCCGAAATATCGGCAAGGCGGTGAAGATGAACGGATTAATTTCCATATATGAGCCAACCATAGAGGTTACAAAAACGGGCATGATAGAGACGGCAAACTTATTTAAAGCTGCGGGCTTTGTGGAAGAAATCAACTGGAACAACCTTCTCACAAGATTTGTGAGATTACGGAAATCTCTGAGGGTATAGACTTTTGCGAGGCTCTCACACATCAGGATAGGAATATAGCATTTGGATCATGATAATCATACCCTAACTAAGTAGGGGTTGCAGTTTCTTCCTCAATCCTTTTTTAACTTACCTGAAATCGGTAAAATTAATATCAGTTTATAATCACACGCCCCTCACCCTTGCCCTCTCCCACCAGGGGAGAGGGGATGTTCTCTCTATCGAGCGGTGTATGTGGAGTGATTCCTATCCTCTTGTTGGTCGAAGACTCTTGGGGGGGAGGGTGATAGACTATTCTTTCTTTCACCCTCCCCTTAATCCCCTCCCATCGAGGGCGGGGAAACACACCCCTGTACCCCTCTCAAGAGGGGACATTCCTATGACTTTTCTATTTTTATTCGTTTACATGCTCCTTTGTTTGACAAAACATCCTTGGCATGGTTAAATAAATTTGTAAAACAAGGAGTTGCAATGATAAAGGCAAAAGCAAAAGAAACTATCGTGATTAGCATACCTGCAAAAATTTCGGCGAAACTTGCACTGAAAAAAGGCACCATTCCTCTTCTCTGAATTTTTACCCTTTATCATTTTTCCCTACGCCTTTTCTTTTACGTCTTATCCTTTATCCCAGTTTTAACCGCTGATAAAAGTTTGAAGATCATCTAAGCAAAAGTGTAGCGAGGATCCAAGGATTCGAGGGGGCAAGGGCTTATTTTCCTTTGAAATGCTTAAATGGATAAAAAAGAAAAGCGGTATTAGCCTTTAAGATAATCATGAGTGCCTCTCGATCAGTCTGCCTGATAAAAATTTATGTATGATGCTTGACACCAGTGTCTGGTACGGTAACCCTTCCTCTATAGCCTTTATCTTTAAGGCGTCAAGGTCTTTTTTAGCTATACGGATATTCATACGCTGGTCTTTTGTTATGGTCGCTCTTGCGTACGCCTTGGACCTTTTTATTTCTTCCTTCAGGTTAGGAATGGTCTTCCACTCGCCTTTCTCAAGCGATTCCATCAATTCCTTTTCTTCTTTTGTTAACTTCATTTTTTGCTCTCCTTCCCTCCGCAGATAGTTCTGGGTATATTTGCGGCTTGGGAATATTGTTTTTAAAAAACGTACACCTTTTCTGTCTTCGAAGGGGACTATATATGCATAGTTGTCAACATTAATGACGTTGAGCTTTTGATCCCTGTATTTTGTCTTGTTTGGATGTTCCAGTATATCAAGTATACGGTCATTTAAAATGAGAAAGACAATTTGCTCAAATGAAATGCCTCGCTCCCTCTTGAGTTGCTCATTCTTATCGTTGTCCCAATCAAAAACCATAGGAATATGGTAATACTTTATGTGTGCCTTTTGTCAATACAGTAATTCGGCATATGAGATCGGAGTTACTCTGTTTGTGAATCAGGCATACCTTCTTAATCTCGAAAACGCAGCGTGAAGAAGACGTGAAATAAGCATATCGAAAAAGATATAAAACTATCGGTGCTTAGAGTCTAACCTATAGCATTATGTTTGTGTGCTTTTTGCCGGAAGACGGAGCCTGAATACCGTGCCTTTTTCGCTGCTGTCTACGTGAATACTGCCGCCGTGTGATATGACAATCTTATGGACGATTGCGAGCCCAAGCCCGGTTCCCTTTTCTTTGGTGGTGAAAAAGGGGAGGAAGATTTTGTCTTTCACATTTTCCGATATGCCGTGGCCGGTGTCGGCGACGGTGATATCCAGAAAATCACCGCTTGCTGAAGAAGCCCTGATTATCAGCTTTCCACCTTGCGGCATTGCTTCGAGAGAATTTTGAATAAGATTGATAAACGCCTGCCTCATAAGGACTTCATCACCTTTTATGAGAGGCAGATTATCGGTCTCAAGCTGGAGATCAATATAATCGTGTTTCTGCGCAGTCGACATGACACAATATTCTATAATTGCCTTCAGATCAATATCAGCAAGGTTGAGTTCAACAGGTCGTGCAAATGACAGGAAGTCAGAGATAATTCTGTCCATCACGACGATTTCTCGTGATATTGCATCCACCGTTGGCCTGAGGGCATCATCGGCCTTTTTCGACAAGAGCTTCGTGTACCCTGCAATGACACCCATTGGGTTTCTCAACTCATGCGCTATTCCTGCAGATATCTCTCCGAGGCTTGAGAGTTTATTCCGCAGTTCCATCTGGGATTCAATCGCCTTGAGATGGGT
>JALHSV010000531.1 GCA_022865525.1 Thermodesulfovibrionales bacterium | reverse complement strand
CATTGAGAAGGAATTTAGCATAAAGATTCCCGCAGAGGACCTTTCTGTAGAGATATTCCAGGATTTAGGGACACTGACTGAATATGTGAAGAAACGACTGCATGACGAAACGACCATGTATATAGAGGGACAGGATAAAACACAATGCTGAAAGATGTTTTAGGTGCCTTGGCAGTTGCGCATCCCCTGAAACAGGCGATCAGGTGTGGGGATTTAATGCTTACCTATGAAGAGCTGTTTATTATGAAGGAGAGGGTCAAGAAATATCTTGCCGAGGAATTACGCATACAAAATGGCGACAAAATAGTATTGTATCTTCCTAACTGTCCTGATTTTATCTATTCCTTTTTTTCGGCTGCAGAAATCGGTGCGGTTACCATTCCTTTGAACATCAATTTCAAAGAAAGCGAACTCCGATACTACATAAGCCAATGCGGAATCAAGACTATAATCACGCAAAGTGATTTGCTTGCGCGATGGGGACAGACGCCTTTAAAGGAGAAAACACTGACTTTTGTGCTCATGGACCAACTTCAGTTGCCGATAGCGGATATCAGGGCCGACTCCTTGCTCAAGATCAGTCCCATTTCTCCCGATGCAGAAACCATCGATTCAGACATACTCTATCTTTGTACTTCAGGGTCCTCGGGCAGACCTAAGATTATTCCCAAGACACCTGATCTTTTATTCTCGGGGGCGGAAAATTTAGGAACAGCTCTGGACGTCAACAGTCAGGACAGATTTCTCTGCGTCACGCCCTTCTTTCATGCGAACGGCTTTGAGAATTGCATGTTTCTTCCGATAATCAAGGGGGCATCGCTTGTGCTCATGAGAGAATTTTCACCAAGGAGCATGCTTGATGTTTTGGAACAAGAGGAAATCACTGTATTGATAGGTTCGCCGTTTATCTTCAGTTCCCTCTGTGATTGTGCAGACAAGGCCTTTGACTTTTCAGCCATGCGTTACTGCCTTTCTGCAGGTGCTCCTTTGCCGGCACAACTGAAGAAAAAATTTTATGATACATTTGGTATCAAGGTCAGGGAGCACTATGGCGCATCAGAAACCGGTCCTATTTCGGTTCAATTTGAAGACGTTGATGAGATAGGAGCAGTTGGCAAGCCGTTGAATAACGTGAAGGTAATGATACTTGATGAAGAAGGCAGGCAACTTCCTCCTGACATAACAGGCGAGGTGTTCGTCAGCAGCACTTCGATGATAAAGGGGTATCTGAATGAGCCTGAGCTCAGTAGTGAGGCGTTTTCGGGTGGTTATTTCAAGACCGGCGATTTCGGGATGCTCGATTCAGAAGGCAATCTGCATATTGTCGGAAGAAACAAGGCGATTATCAATTCAGCCGGGATCAAGATAGATCCTGCTGAAATCAGGAATACCCTATTATTATACCCTAAAGTTAAGGATGCCTATGTTACCGGGGTCAAGAACAGAAGAGGAATGGAAGTCATCAAGGCAATGATTGTTGCTCATCCGGACTGTACGGCAAAGGAAATTGTGACCTTTTGCAGGGATCGGCTGGCAGCATTTAAAATACCGCGGCATATAGAGTTCATAGACACCATTCCAGTCGATGTCATGGGTAAAGTCATTCGGTCCCTGGTAGCGGAATAGCACACGAGAAAAGTTGGCTTATTATCTCAACGGCCTCGATGAGGGAACAAGGGCTGCTTCTTGGCGGTTTGTCGCGGGAATCAGCCGGTTACCGTAATATTGTCAGCAAGGGGGCCCCGCGGATCAAGGATGATACAAACATAGGCCCCGGTTCCGGATACGGCACGGGCCCTGTGGTAAGTGCCGGCAGGTATGTAAACCGCGGCAGGAGATTTCACACGGGTTTCCTTTCCATCAAGGATAATTTCATATTCAAGCTCGTCTTTTGGCGCTATGATCAGGCCTATTTCATCAGACTCGGGATGGCAATGGATTTGAGCATAGGGGTCTGGCGGGGTATCGATGTTCTTTATCAAATGTACTGCGATATGCAACGGGGCGTTGTCCATCAACACGGAATTCATCAGCAAAAATCTTTCGAGGCTCTCTTTGCTGGTGTTTGATTGAAGGCCAATATTTGTATAACCGAGATCCTGAGGAAATCCGGACAGTATCCGGGGTTCAGATTTTTTCACGAATGTCTCCTTGCTGCACTATAAGAATTCGATTAGTATACAATATCGCAAAAAAGAATTTTTCCGAAAAAGGAAGTCAACGGTGAATTTTTGCTCTCTATTTCTAAGGATGGACTGCTGAGATGAAAAAAATATTGTTACCGCATCAGTTCTACTTCCCCTATTTAGATATTGCAAGGGAAAGGGCCACTCAGGAGAAATTAAGTGCATTTGAGTTATCTTTGGCAAAAAGTGCCCCCAGGAAAAGCCTGATTTATGTCCATCTCCCCTTCTGCAATTCCGAATGCTCATTTTGTGGCTTTGACAAAGCGTACGATCTCGCTGGACTGACCCGATATATTCACGCTTTGATGTCCGAAATAGATCATTATGCTGAAAAACGGTATGTAATGGGATTGGAAATCACCGGTATTCACCTGGGAGGCGGGACGCCGAGTCTTCTCCCGGAAAATATCCTCGGTGATTTGATTGATAATGTCAGAAATCGATTCAGGGCCGATCATGTTCCATTGAATATCGAGTGCTCGCCCATAACTCTTAATGACGGAATGATTGGCCTGCTCAAGGATAAGAAGATATCAAGAGTCAGTGTCGGGGTCCAGACTTTTGATCCTCTGCTGAGGGGGCATCTCAATATACGTTCCTCTCTTGATGATACACTTGAGGCATTAACAAAATTAAAACGCGCCGGGATTATTACGTACGTGGACATAATGTACGGATTCCCGGACCTCGGCACCGGTAACCCGTTAGAAACCGTGGAATCTGATGTTAATAAAGCGATAGAACTGGGGGTCGATGGCGTCGATTTTTCACAGTATTATCCATTCCACAACCCGCTGGCGCAGAGGATCAGCAAGCAAGGACTTCCCTTTCCCACGAGCGAAGACCTGGTGAAGGTTATTCTATCTGCAACCTCTGTCTTGGAATCGAAAGGATATGTACAAGCCACCGAGTATTTGTTTTGCAATAAAGGTGAGATACTCCTTGAGAAAGCATATTTTGGGGAATCCGATTGTATCGCGGTTGGCTCTGGCTCGTTGGGTATAATAAACGGATACAAGTACAGAAACAAACGATATGCTCAATATCTTAAATCTGAAGTGCCGGCAATCCTGTCCTTAAGAAGGCTGACGGAAGATGAATTACAGAGGATTCCTATCGTGGGATTTCCAAGGTTGCTGCGATTGCCTAAAGACATTCTTTCCGATCAGATGAAAGAAAGATATGGGGATAAATTGAGGGAGTTGATCGATACGCGGATGCTGGAGGAAATATCCGACTCATTTGTATTGACCAATAAAGGAAAAGCTTTTATTAATAATATCTACTTTATGATGATGGAAGAAGCCGAGCAAAAAGAGATTGAAAGACAATTAAAAATTCTGAGATTGCAATAAAACAATCCAGCGGATCATTTGAGGGTCTGAGAGTCTCGGGCCCGTTGATGATAAAAATGAAAAGAAAGAACCCCAGGTGCTTTCTTCCTGAGGATTACGCCCAGCCAGTGTTTAATTCCCGTGATACTGCGAACTGTTAAATCAGATTTCAACGATGCGGTTTTCAGGAAGGAGGAGAAATTCTATGCTTCAAAATGAACTGTTCAGTGAAAAAGGGTTGAACTGGAAGTTAGGGGCATTCCCCAGCACGAGAGGACGATATTAAGAATCTGCATATTATCCTTTCCCCTCTTTTCCCTTAGCCTCGTCCCACAATTTATCCATTTCCTCGAGGGTCATTTCTGAAAGTTGTCTGCCCTGTTCTGCTGCCTTCATCTCGATATAGCGGAAACGGTGAATAAATTTGCTGATGGTTTTCCGGTGTGCGTCTTCAGGATTGACTCCGATGAATCTTGAAAGATTCACGAGCATAAAGAATATATCTCCGAGCTCATCTTCCATTTCTTCTCTTCTGCCTAATTTCAAGGCCTCCTGGAATTCAAGCATCTCCTCGTCGACTTTTTTCAAAACATCCTCAACCTTTTCCCAGTCAAATCCTACCTGGGCAGCCCTTTTCTGCAGCCGGTGAGCCCTGAGCAGGGAAGACATTGCCCGGGGGACTCCGTCAAGGATTGAGTTACGGAGCTTGCCCTCCTGTTTTTTTAATACCTCCCATTGCCCAATAACTTCTTCAGGGGTCCTGCACTCAGCATCTCCAAAGACATGGGGATGCCGTGCAATCATCTTTGTACCTATTCCCCTGATGACATCAGACATCGTAAATTCATCCTTCTCTTTCGCAACCTGGCACTGAAAGACGATCTGGAAGAGAAGGTCGCCCAGTTCCTCTTTTATGTTTCCCGGGTCATTTGCCTCAATTGCCTCAACAAGT
>JALHSV010000530.1 GCA_022865525.1 Thermodesulfovibrionales bacterium | reverse complement strand
GAAACGAAAATTTTTCCGACGGGAGAATATAAAGCAGGTATATTTGCATCCTATCATGTTTACCCTTATTATCCTGACTTTTTGAGATACGACGAGAAATACAGTAAGGCATCTCCCGTTCCCGGGTCTAACTACTATTATCATTACCTTGAAGAACTGAAAAACCACTACAGACAAATCCCCCTCCTTATTTCTGAATTTGGGGTCCCGACAAGTCGAGGGATAGCCCGGTTCCATGCAGAGGGATTTGGCCATGGAGGACACAATGAAAATGAGCATGCAGACATTTTGAAAACATTGTTTTTCAGTATTCAAGAATCTCATTGTGCCGGGGGAATAGTTTTTTCATGGATTGACGAATGGGTCAAGAAAAGCTGGATGGTGAAGGGGACAGAAGAGAGAGATCAATTATGGTATAACGCCCAGGACCCCGAAGAGAGTTATGGCTTGATCGCCATAACCCCCGCCACAACCGTAAAACTGCAGGGGAATCCCCTCTCATGGAGCCAATCAACTCTCCTGTATTCGAAGGATACCTCTTCTCCACTTCAAATATTGAACGATGGACACGACGGAGCACGGACCATCAAACGGGTCTTTGCCGATGCTGATGCAGGGTATCTCTATTTAAGAATAGATGTAAACGGAAAGATAGACTGGCAGCATGATGCATATCTGATCGGCATAGATACCTTCGGCACTAGCGAAGGGAACCATAGTCTACCTTTCAAGATAAACCTAAAGAGTCCTATCGGTTTTGAATACATCATACTGCTCCATGGTGAAAAAAGCAGAATACTCATCGACAATCACTATAACAGGATCGTCTTCGATCAGAAGCTACTTCGATTCCCGGGGCTTAGCGGTTACAGAGAAAATATAGATTTCAGTCTTACCCGAACTGATAACGGCATCTTCTCCGAGATACTCACGATCCATCCAAGAAGATTTTCAAGAACTGGCACAATTTTCCCTGAAAAGATATATACCGCAAGCATCTTAAAACAGGGCAATTCCCAAGAAGACTCGTTGGCTGATTTTTATTACAGTGATGAAAATGATTTTATTGAGATCAGAATTCCATGGGCTCTCCTGAACTTTGCTGACCCTTCTCGTTCTCAGATTTTATACTCCGGCAAAGAGCAAAAAATTACTGAGGGCATAAGTATTCTTGCCGTTTCGTATAAACCTCAGTCTATTAATAATTCAGATGCCATCGTTTCGGGTGATACAGCAAATATTTCCGATATGATCCCCCAACGCTTCGGGGGAATGAAATATTACCAATGGAAAGGGTGGGAGAGTCCTGATTATAGACAGAAACCCAAAAAAGCATACTTCGGCCTGAAAGAACTTTTTGGCTCGACAAAAAATCCTGAACTTCGCGTCAACCTGCCCAATACTTTTGATTTTACACCAGTTGTGAAGGAGCATTATGATTCTCAGGAGAAATTCGACCAGTTATACCTCGACAGCTTGAGCGAGCATGTCGATGATAATCCATATGGATTTGCACTCGCAAATTTAGCATACGGACTTGTTACAAAGGAGCCGTTCTATATTCTTGAGGCACATTTTTTGTTTACCACTGCGGAGAGCATATTGACTGAACCGAGGAAAAAAGAACTTGCACAGTATGGCGTTCAGTATACAGAGCATATCCTTTCCGGCAAATTCCCCGATACCCTGGATGATAAATCTACCCTTGAACGGATTGAAATAAAAAGAATCCCCATTCATGCAAGCACAGTCAAAAAAATAATAATAGGCAAATCCGCAAT
>JALHSV010000529.1 GCA_022865525.1 Thermodesulfovibrionales bacterium | reverse complement strand
GAGAATCATGAAGTTAATAAACAATCCGCCGAATAAAATGAGAAAAATAATCAGTCCCTGAAGAATAAATTGCTGGAAATGAATTGAGTGAATAGCCCCTTCAACTTCGGTAATCGGCGCCACAACAGCCACCGACCAAATACGGATATTGTTTTCCTGCCCTAAGTGGATCGGTGTATACGCAATGAGTTTTTTAATTTCTCCTTCGATACCTCTGTGCCATCCTGAAATATACCAGCTTGTGCCCTCCTCACCTTTTAACATCTTCTCTTTTTGAATCTCGTTGATTCTTGCAAAAGAGATCGTCGACATTTTTCCCTTCCGCGCCTCAAAAGCATTCTGCCCGATAAAGGTTTTCTCCTGGTGGTAGAGGAACATACCATTCTCGTCAATAATCCATGCATATCCTGTTTTTCCTGAACGTATCTCTCTGGTAATGCCTTTAATGAGATGGCTTGCATCGACAACAAATATCAGGACCCCTGAAAATTTATTTGTTGCAACAGGATGAGAATCATCCACGGAAACCTGCCAGACCGGTATCATTATTTTCATGTGGGGTTTTGGGAGTTGATCACCGAATGATTCAAGGGCGACGCTCGTCAGGAGTATTTTACCTTTCTGATCATCTTTCATCGCCCATTCAAGGAAAGACATATCGTCCGCAGGCGGTTTTTCAGAGATACATGAGTGGTTTTCCGAGACGTGATACACCCTCTGATGTTTATTCTCGATAAACCGTATTTCCAATGTGCCCTGATGCTTAATGCTCGAAAAGGTATTCTCCATTCTATTTTTTAGGGCAGGTAATTCAGAATATTGAATGGCTGGAGATAGGCTCAGGAGTTGTATTTCTCTTTTGAGAGAATCAAGACTGTTTTCTATCTGGTCAGCAACATGGCGGGCAAGAACGAGCTGCTGCTGGTTAAAATCTTCGGTAACAGTTTCCTTTACTTGTTGGGAGGACCTCCAGCCGAGAATGAAAACAGCCCCAAGGAGCAGCGTCATAATCACAAATACAAGAACCTTAAAATATTTGAAGTTAAAAGGATGGTATTTTTCTACAACGGAGATTAGGATGCGTCTGATATTCTCGAAGAGTGACTGTATATTTGCCAATGGCCGCCCTCTATAAAGAATTATTTATTTTACGATAACAGATTGCCGCGGGAAAAGTTAAGAGATATATGTATGAAGACACTGCTTAGTAGGGTATGTTAAACGATCGGTGCAGCGAGGCCGTACTTTTTCATTTTGTAACCGATCTGTCTCGGTGTCAGGCCGATCATACGGGCTGCCTTTGCCTGGATCCAGCCTGTTTTTTCGAGTGCGTCAAGGATGCTCGACTTCTCGATGTCCTCAATGCCTGCCCTGAGGGATTCTTTATGCAGCATATCTTCAGGCGAAGGCAGTTTCAGATTGATCGGGAGATCCGAAGGTTTGATGGTGTCCCGGCCCGACATGACGACAAGCCTCTCTATGGTGTTTTCGAGTTCCCTCACATTTCCTGGCCACGTGTACTCCATCAGAACCCGGAGTGCCTCCGGTGATATCGAGACATTCTTGTTATTTTCCTCATTGAAACGTCTGAGGAAAAATTCAACAAACAACGGGATATCTTCCCTTCTTTCCCTGAGGGCCGGCATGAATATGGGTACTACATTCAGCCTGTAGTACAGATCCTCCCTGAATTTGCTTTTCGCAACAAGCTCCTCCAGATTTCTGCTTGTAGCGGCAATCAGCCTGACGTCGACTTTAATCGTTTTTTCTCCCCCGACGCGCTCAAATTCCCTCTCCTGAAGAACGCGCAAGATTTTTGGCTGGAGATTAAGAGGGAGATCGCCAACCTCGTCAAGCAGAATCGATCCATTGTGTGCAAGTTCAAATCTGCCTTTCCTTACATTGACGGCGCCGGTAAATGCACCTTTCTCATGGCCGAAGAGCTCTGATTCGAGCAATCCTTCCGGTATTGATGCGCAATTGAATTTGACGAACGGCTCCTTCGCCCTCGGGCTCATATAATGGATGGACTTTGCGATCAATTCTTTCCCTGTTCCGCTTTCTCCATATAAAATAACCGTTGCCTTGGAGTCGGCGACACGGTGTACGGCCTCGAATACTTCCTTCATTTTATCGGAGGTCCCAATGATATTCGGCAGGCTGTATTTGCCCTTCAGTTGCAGTTTCAGGTTCTCCTTCTCCTCCTCCGAATTCCTGTAATGGTTCCAGAGTATGACATACTGGGCAATGATGGAACCGATGATTTCGAGTACCCTGACATCTTCATCGACGGTTACTGCCTGGTCTTTAAAGATTCTGTCAACGCTGAGGACGCCGATTGCCGATCCCTTAAACGAAATTGGGACACAGAGGAAAGATATCCCGCTCTTCCCAATCCTTGCTCCTGTCTTGTTCAGAAATAAAGGCTCCTCGCCGACGTTCGGTATGACCAGGGGTGTTCCCTTCTCAATCACCCGGCCAACAATTCCCTCGCCGATTCTGTATTTCCCCCTTTCAATCTGTTCTTTGGTGAGACCATGGGAAGCAACAATTTTCAACTCTCTCGATTTTTGATCAAGGAGAAAAACAGACCCCCGTTCCATTTCGAGGAATTCTCCAAGAACACGCATGGTTTTTGAGAGATTTTTCTCGAGTTCAAATGAGGAATTGAGAACCCTGCTTACTTCAAGGAGCGCTGAAAGGGTACGGTTCTGTCTTGCTAATGATTGAGCCATTGCTATATGTTCTCCACCATTTCCCAGACGCCGCACGGGCAGATGCCTGCGCAAAAACCGCACCCGATACACGTGT
>JALHSV010000528.1 GCA_022865525.1 Thermodesulfovibrionales bacterium | reverse complement strand
ATACGAAATCGCAGGGGGAAACGAGATGCAAAAGAAAGGGTTTTTCATCAGGTTTTTTGTAATCATTGCGCTGGTAATTATTACTGCATGTGCTCCCACAACATTGAAATCTGTATGGAGGGACGATGCATATCACGGAGGCCATCTGAAAAAGGTCCTCATTATCGCTGTTGACCGTAATTTGACGATAAAGGCACTTCTGGAGGATGGATTTGTAGAACAACTCAAAGCCGGAGGAACAGAGGCGGTTCCGAGCTATCGTATTTTTTCGGAAGAGGAAAATATTGATAAGCGGGTCATTGCATCGAAGGTCAAGGAACTGCAGGTGGATGCTCTTCTCATCGCGACATTAAAAGATGTTGCGGATACAGGAATATATGAGACGTATCCAACTTTCATCGAAGAAGGGGGCGGTTATTATGGTTATTATCTTCAGTGCTGCCAGATTGTTTCCCTTGGACGTAATGTTGTGATCGAAACAAAGATTTTTGATGCAAAGTACGACAGACTGATTTGGTCAGCAGTAACAGAAACAATTTTTGAGGGTTCTGTTGAAGAGGTTATTCGATCATTTGTTCCGGTTATCATTACTGAATTGCATGGCAGCACCTTGCTTCAATAAATACCAAAATTAACGTTAAGAAAGAAGTTAAAGGCAGCCAGAGGGGGAATCTGGCTGCCAGGAGGGTTTGGTGCATGAATCGGAATAGCACAAAGAAGGTATGCTATTTTTTGCACCTCATATGATTGTAGATTATCTGAAACTTATGAAGAAATGATGAAGAAAATATGAAAAAACGGTGAAAATTTCCATTGTCGTTTGTCCATCAGTTGACCTGACTGCCGGAAGACGAATTGTTGTATGAAATGATAAGGCTGTTTTTCACAACTGTTGTTACGAAGTTTACACCCGCCAGTATTTCAACAAGGATGAGGTTCCACGGTTCATACATTTTTATCTGGATTTTCCCTTTTATCTGTCTGTCAACAACCATAACATAGCCATCAATACGGGCCGCATCTGACAGGAGTGATAGAACAGCGTGTAAATCTCCATCGTAAAAATCGATACTGACAACTGTTCCCTCATAATCATTCAAAATAAACATCTCAATCGAATTCCTCTTTCAAAACAACACATTATATCTTTTGACAGATGAAAAGTATAGCACAGGTACTGCCTGTAAGCTTCACTCCTCTTGTAGCAGTGAAAGGGATACGCTACAATAACCACAATGGTATGTATCATGCCAAAGACACCTTGTAGTGGTGTAAAACCTTCAGAGAGGTAAAGCCTGCCATGAACGAATCAAAGCTTGAGCAATGTAAGGTTAAAAAAGAAGATACCAAACGGTTTCGTGAAGAGATACCGGGCATCGTCGAAGGTCTTGTAAAATCGTGCACAACGGGTGACTGCTTTGATCATGTTGACCTCGAACCGCTGCCTTCCAAAGAGGCCATTATCGAAATCATCCACCTATCCTGCCGAATACTCTATCCGGGATACTTTTCCCGAATCCGCATCGACACGGTGAATCTGCTCTACTATTATGGCCAGGAGGTAACGCAGTTATTTGAGGCCCTCTCGGAACAGATTGTCCTTGCAATGCGGCATGAATGCCGTCGTCACAACATGGTCTGCATAGACTGCGAAGATCGCGGGCAGGAGATAGCGATTCATTTCATGCGCGAACTTCCACGCCTGAGAACGATGCTCGCCAAAGATATCCGCGCTGCTTATGAGGGCGATCCTGCAGCCAAGGGTTTTGACGAGATTATTTTCAGTTATCCCGGACTTTTTGCGATTTCGGTTTACCGAATAGCCCATGAGCTTTTCAAACAAGGCGTTTCATTGATCCCCCGTATCATGACAGAATATGCGCACAATATGACAGGAATTGACATCCATCCGGGTGCCCGCATAGGCGGGAGTTTTTT
>JALHSV010000069.1 GCA_022865525.1 Thermodesulfovibrionales bacterium | reverse complement strand
GGGTTTCTGCGGGATTATGGGAGATCCGTATCCGTTTGAAGAACACCGGGCAAATGCTCAGAATGCGATGAAACTCGCAAAGGAGAAGATGTCTTCCAGTACATATGATATCCTCATACTTGACGAGATTAATAATGCCATCAAGTTAAACCTTGTTGATCTCCCTCAGGTATTAGCCCTGATTAATGAAAAACCACCGCTCATGCATATGATCCTGACAGGAAGAGATGCCCATCCGGAAATTATGAAGAGGGCTCATACTGTCACAGAAATGAAAGAGATAAAGCACGCCTACCGCCAGGGCATAAAGCCTCAGAAGGGTATTGATTACTGAGGACGGAAGGGCCGGGTTACCATATGGAAAAAGTCATTCCCCGTATATTTCTCGAAAAAGCTGCCGCGCATAAAGACAAAATTGCATTCAATTATTTTGACCAGACATGGAAGACCATTACCTATCATGAGCTCCTCACATATACAAAAAGCCTTGCCTCGTATCTGATAAAAATCGGGATACAAAAAGGTGACAGGGTTGCGATCGTCTCCGAGAACAGGCCTGAGTGGTGCATGGCGTATATCGGGATCTCCCTGTCAGGTGGAATTGCGATCCCCATAGATGTACAGCTCGGAGCGGATGAAATAAAAAATCTGCTTGCTGACTCCGAGACGAAGGCAGTCTTTCACAGTGAAAAGACATCGGAGCACGTAAGGAAAGCTGCCGGAGAATCGGGTGCCCATTTCCCGTTATCTGTTACGTTGATCAATCTTGATTTGCCGGATTTCAAGGATATATTGAAAACTCCGGCAGCGGACAAATATCCGGAAGTTTCTGAAGAAGATATTGCATCAATCATCTATACATCAGGGACAACGGGCAAACCTAAAGGTGTAATGCTCACGCACAAAAATTTTTGTTCGGATGCCGAGGCCCTCATTGAAGCGGGAATCCTCTCTCATGATGACAGTGTTATCGGCGTGCTTCCTTTACATCATACCTATCCGTTCATGGGGAATTGTCTTATCCCTGTATTCCTCGGCATTCCTGTATCATTCCCTCCAAGCCTGAAAGGCCCTGATATTATGGCAACCATGAGCGAAAACGGGGTAACTATCCTTGTCAGTGTCCCTCAGCTGCTTGAATTAATCCGGAATGGAATTTTCAACAAGATAAAGCAATTGCATGGACCATTACCAAAAATTATGTTCAGGATTTTATCTCTCTGCGGGGGTCTGCGGAGGAAGTTCTCTATCAATCCGGGCAAAATTATTTTTAAGTCAGTCCACAGGGCTCTTGGTGAACGGTTCAGGTTCTCTGCCTGCGGAGGAGCGAAGCTCGATCCCGAGGTCATGAAAGACCTTGAAGCCCTCGGTCTGACCATCCTTGAAGGATATGGTCTGACAGAGACATCCCCAATTGTTACCTTTAATCCAATTGAAAAGAGGAAACCAGGCTCTGTTGGAAAGCCTTTGCCATCTGCAGAGGTAAAAATCATTAATCCTGGAAATAATAAAGAACTGGGTGTTCTGCAGGAGGGTGAAATTCTCATAAGAGGGCCCATGGTAATGAAGGGGTATTACAAAAACCCCGAAACCACTTCGGAGGTATTAAAGGAGGGATGGTTTTATAGCGGGGACATCGGATACCTGGATAATGATGGGTATCTCTTTATAACCGGAAGATTAAAAGAAGTGATTATTTTGAGTTCGGGGAAAAATATCTATCCTGATGAAGTGGAGAAACAATATCTGAAAATACCGCTCATAAAGGAAATATGTGTCATGGGCCTCGAAGAGAAGGGAATGGTTGAGTCTCTCCAGGCAATCGTTGTCCCTGACTTTGAATATGCTAAGAAAGCCCAAATCGCCAATCTCCAGGAGACGCTCAAATGGGAGATCCAGAATATATCTGCCCAGCTCCCACAATATATGAGGATAAAAGGATATACCCTGTACCCTGAACCACTGCCAAGAACTCCTCTCGGGAAACTCAGACGGTTTATGGTCAAAGACCTCCTAAGCATAAAACGCGAGAAAGTGAGGGAGAAAAGTGAAGACAAAAGACTCTTGGAAGACGAAGTTGGGATTACTGTTGTTGAGTGTCTAAAGCCACTTCTGAAAGAGCAGCTTCCCATTCAGGCAACGGATAATCTTGAACTCGATCTTGGTCTTGACTCCCTTGCAAGGATAGAGCTGGTTGTTGCACTTGAAAACGCATTCTCATTAAAACTCCCTGAAACATTTACTTTGGAAATCCAGACTGTGGAGGAACTTATCACAAAGGTAAAAGAATTCGGCACTACAGGTATCAGAGGAATCGAAAAGATGCCGGTGTGGAAAGACATCCTCAGAACTGATCCAGATTTGGATGAAAGAAAGAAGATTGGTCTTCAACATGGTCTCCTTGACCGGCTGATAGTTTTCCTGGGATTGGGACTGACAAAGACAGCCCTGAAAGTATTTTTCAGATTAAAGGCAGAGGGTTTGGAGAATCTGCCTGAAAAAGGGCCTTATATTATCACACCTAATCATGCGAGTTACCTTGATGCATTCTGTATTGGAGGTGCACTGCCCTCAAGAATATTTATTTATCTTTATTCCCTTGGTATGCAGAGATACTTTACCGGCCGATTCGGGGAATCTTTTGCCAGACTGGCACATGTCATTCCAATAGACACGGAGATTTATCTCAATAAGGCTTTGCAGCTTTCTTCCTATATCCTGCGAAACGGGAAATCGCTTCTGATTTTCCCAGAGGGCGGCAGGTCTATCGATGGTGAGCTGATGGAATTCAAAAAGGGTGTAGGCATACTTTCAAGAGAGTTGGATATTCCGGTTGTCCCGGCATGTATCGAAGGTGCCTTTGAGGCACTTCCCCGGGGCTCAGCATGGCCGAAGTTTACCGGGATAACGGTGAAATTCGGGAAACCCCTCTATCCTTCAGATGTCGATATGTCGAAAAAACCTGAAGGTATGGATAGCTATCAATTCTTCATGAATGAGGTCAAGGAGCGGGTGGAACGACTCCGAAGATGAAAAGTTGCTATATTAACCCCCAAAATGCATTTTCGGGGTTAAATAAATTGTCATGCTGAATTTATTTCAGCATCTCGCAGGTCAAGTGACAGAAGATCCCGAAACAAGTTCGGGATGACAAACATTCATACTATTATTTTAGAGGAACTGTAAAACCGCACTTTGGCCTGTCAGATCCTTCAGCACATAGTCTGCGCCTGCCTCTACCAGGACATCATAGGAATAAGGGCCTGTCGCAACACCGATACAGATGGCCCCGTAAATGTGCGCGCATTCGACATCACGGGGTGTATCACCCACGATGATGCATTTACCCATCTCTATTTTTTTCTGGAATATATTTTCAAACCGCTTCACTGCAAACGGAAGGAGGTTATTTCTATTTTCGTCGTCACTGCCAAATGCACCACTGGGGAAATATTCATTGAGGCCGAAAGGTTCAAGCTTTATACGGGCTCCTTTTTCGAGATTGCCCGTGAGCAGCCCCATCCCCACATTGCTCAGTGTTTGTAATTCCACCAGTATTTCATAGATGCCGGGCTTGACGTGTTTCCTGTCGTTGTTGATCTCCTGAGCGAGATATCTGAGATAAGCATTAATGACCGCATCGATTGTTCCGTCTGTTGAAAGGTCATGTTTCATTAATCCTTCCCTGATGATCTGCGTGTCTGTCTTGCCGGCCATGCTGATTCCCTGGAAAGCATTCTCAACAGCAAAGAGTTCTTTCATTGCCAGATCGAGTGCCCTGACGCCGGCTCCACCAGAATCGATTAACGTGCCGTCAATGTCAAAGAGTATCAAACGCATGGTTTATTTTACCTTACTTGATCCGGCTTTAAACTCACCCTTGAAGTCAGATGATACTTCAGGCGGAAAAAGGTCTGATATTGTATTCCTTGTCCAGGCTGAAGGCCATGATCACTGCTTTGTCGATATCTTCAAAGGGAAAATCGGGAGCACTCAGAACAAGATGGGGAGCCTTGTCATCGAACTTAAGGCCGAATTCCTTGCTCTTTTCGTAAAGGATGGTCCCGGGCAGCACGTGCAGGATACTGAAGACAAGTGTT
>JALHSV010000527.1 GCA_022865525.1 Thermodesulfovibrionales bacterium | reverse complement strand
TTATTCACCAAATGCAGAAGATCAGAAGAACATCCTGCTAAAGGAATTGCACACATCTCATGTGTGCAAGAACATTCTTGATTTGGCAGAGGACCTCTTTCTAAAGGATAATCAAAAGCTTTTGGCTGAGACTGTTGCGCTATTTCATGACATCGGGAGGTTCCCTCAGTATGCCCGGTACAAGACCTTCAAGGACAGCGTCTCGGTCAATCACGGACTCATGGGGGCAGAAACACTCATCCGGGAAAAGATACTTCACAAGCTCCCTGAAGATGAACAGGAAATCGTCATTGAGTCGGTAAAATTTCATAATGCCTTTGCAGTACCAAAGAAAGAAAATGAGGACATGCTGTTCTTTATCAGGCTGGTCAGGGATGCCGATAAGCTTGATATATGGCGTGTGTTCCTTGAATATTATGAAAGCCCGATAGAAAGCAAGGCTTCTGCAGTCGGACTCGGATTGCCTGATATTCCTGAATATTCAACAGAAGTTTTTGCATACATATATAAAAAAGAGATTGTATCACTTGCCACGATCAACACCCTGAATGATTTCAAACTGCTCCAGCTTTCGTGGATATTTGACCTGAATTTTAAACCGGCATTTCGGTTGCTCAGCGACAAAGATTATATAGGCAGGATCATTGCAAAACTACCACCCATAGAGGAGATACAGAGGCTATCGCTTTTTTTGACAGAGTTTGTGCGACAGAGATTGTTGATTCAGTAAAACGTCCCCGATAATTCGGGGACGTTTTACCTGTTGTCAGTTTATTTTTTCTTGTGGCTATTGCAAAACTTGGATTTACCGACTGCTGTGTTCTTGCACGCTTTTCCTTCCTTGGTCTTTGCAGCACACTTTACTTTTTTTACTGTTGCCATGTCCCCTCCTTAGATTTTGAGAAATAATATATTGGTTACAGTATATCACAAAAAATGCAGATGCAAACACGAAGCAAGAAATTTTTTTTAC
Organism: Thermodesulfovibrionales bacterium; assembly: GCA_022865525.1. Classification (GTDB taxonomy): domain Bacteria; phylum Nitrospirota; class Thermodesulfovibrionia; order Thermodesulfovibrionales; family SM23-35; genus JALHSV01. The sequence continues at coordinate 1,135 of JALHSV010000527.1, read as the reverse complement.
GATCATTGCCGTCGGGTTCTCGATATCGATAGTATAATAATGAAGGACGAGAAAAGATGGGGAAGAAAGAGACCATCGAAAAGATTATAAAAGTTTCCGGTGCGGTTGTACGAATGGTTATCGGGATAGGGGCAGCGACCTTGCTCTTTTTGGGATTGCGCAAGGGAAGGAAAAGATGAGAAATCAGTTCATGAAATTTTTTGTGTCCCAGAATTTCCACTTCAGGTAATCATTAATTCCCTGTGCTGCTTTTCTTCCGGCCCCTAATGCAAGGATAACTGTTGCAGACCCGGTAAGGATATCCCCACCGGCAAACACGCCTGGTTTTGAGGTCATCCCGGTCTCTTCATCCGCTATGATATAGCCTCTTTTGTTGAGAGACAGATGTGGCACATTCCTGGTGAGGAGTGGATTTGACCTGGTCCCGAGAGCCGGTATGGCCACGTCGATTTCGATCTGAAATTCACTGCCTTGAACAGGAACAGGCCTTCTCCTGCCCGATGCATCCGGTTCCCCCAATTCCATCCTGATGCATTCAACAGCGGCGACATTTCCTTTCCCGTCATCGATAAACCGGACAGGGTTTGTCAGCACATTGAATTCTATCCCTTCCTCATGGGCATGATGGATTTCCGCCTTTCGTGCAGGCATCTCATCCTCTGAACGTCTGTAGATGAGATGAACCTTCTCTGATCCCAATCGCAGGGCAACCCGTGCTGAATCCATCGCAACATTCCCGCCACCGATTACTGCAACCCGCTTTCCTACCTTTATGGGTGTGTCATATTCAGGGAAAAGATATGATTTCATGAGATTCGCCCGCGTTAAAAATTCATTTGCGGAATAGATACCATTGAGATTTTCACCGGGGATCCCGAGGAATAACGGAAGCCCTGCTCCTGTTGCAATGAAGCAGGCATCATAGTGATGCGCAGTCAAAAATTCATCTATGGTATAGAGTTTCCCGATTACTGCATTGACGACGAGCTCTACCCCGAGCTTCCTGATATAATCAACTTCTTTTTCGACAATAACCTTTGGAAGTCTGAATTCCGGTATGCCGTAGATCAGAACACCGCCGGGCTTATGCAGGGCTTCGAACAACGTAACCTGATGTCCTGATTTTGCGAGGTCG
>JALHSV010000526.1 GCA_022865525.1 Thermodesulfovibrionales bacterium | reverse complement strand
ATTAAAAAAGCCATAGCTCCGTTCCAGAGGGCAGTAGCTCCAAAGGTAGAGAAGGCCAGGCAGGGCGGCTTCCTCAGTTTGCCACGAACACCAAGCCCGGAGGCATTGCGAGAAGGCGCAGAAAAGATTTATCAGAACGCTATCAACCGATTCGCCTCTATCGAGAACACTACGAAGAAAGCTCAGAAGTTAGGTATGGAGATTAAGCCCGGAGAGAACCCCGGATTAAGGGCGAGAAGTTACCTCGGATTAGGCCGTAAAGTGGAGTCGGTATTAGAGGACAAAACCTACGAGATAATGCCCGAAGGTACTTATAAAATTACCGGCGAAGGCTTAAAGCCTATCCTGGACGATTACGATACGGCAGGTAAACCATTTGAGAAGACCCGCAAGAAAAGAAAGGCCGACTTAAAGACCTACCTCGAATCACAGAGGACTATCCTTGACCTGCAAAGACCGGCAAGTGACTGGTCGAAACAGAATATAGTTAGTAACGAACAGGTCCAAAAGTCTAAGATGGACTTGGAGAGACTAAAGAAAAAGTACGGCCCGGCCGGGATGGAGGTATTAGAAGATTCCGCACAGCGTCTATATGAATTTCAAAAAAGGGTACTCCATACGTTAGTTGACGGCGGCAACCTGTCCCAGAAGCAGTATGACGGCATTCTTTCAAAGAATCAGCATTACATACCTTTCGATAGGGTATTAGGTGACGAGATGGCCGGCGGAGTTCCTGTATCTAAGGGACGATTCACTAAAGCCCGCGCCCCCGTTAAGAAGATAAAAGGCTCAGAGAAAGAGATACACGACCCCATCGAGAGCATTATTAAAAATACCTTCAGGATAATGGAAGCCGCTGACAGGAATACAGTAGCCCGGAACGTAGCGAAACTTGGTAAAGCCCTGCCCGAAGATATAAGACCTATTCGGGTGAAGATGATGCCAATTAAGGTTGACCCGAAAGAGATACTTACCATATCGAGAGAGTTCAGAACAAACTCTGCGAAGGTAATGAAGGAATTTAGGGATATAAAGACCGAAGGCGGTAAGGGTGCAGATGTATCCGGCCCGATAAAGAAACTCGAAAAGGTGGTCAGGGAATCATTGACTAAAAGAGGGTACAGCGAAGGCGAAGCCAATAGTTTTATCAATCAGATAAGAAAAGGTGAATCTGCGGAAACGCCTGAAATGACGACGGAGACTATCCGGCAAGTCATTAAAGAAACGCAAAATGTAATCATTTCACAGGAACCTGTTGAGAGTACCATATTCAGGCCGTCCCAATTCGCACCTAAAGGCAAAGTCATAGAGTATTTCGATAAGGGCAAGCGGAAGTACATCGAGGTAAGCCCAAACCTTTACGATGCAATGACCGGACTGAACGAAGAAGGTTCGTCGCTGGTTATAAAAATCCTGTCTAACCCTGCACACTGGCTGAGAATAGGTGCTACGAGTACGCCTGAGTTTGTATTAAGGAATCCTATCCGTGACCAGTGGACGGGACTGATGCAGACTTCTTTTGGCTTTATCCCGTTCTATGACTCGATGGGTGCTATTGCGGATATTCTCGGCAGGACAGACCTTTATTATGATTGGCTGAGGTCTGGCGGGGCTTATTCCGGCTTTGTAGAGCTTAACAGACCATCACTCAAAAAAGCGGCCAAAGAACTCACATCGACAAGAGCCAGAAGAATGTTAGCCAGGCTTAATCCAATAGCCACTATGCAGGATTTGTCTCAGCTAATGGAGCAGGCAACGAGAGTCGGTATGTTCAAGAGGGCGGTTAAGTCGGGCAAGACCCCGATAGAGGCGGGATTCGAGAGCAGGGAGGGTACTCTTGACTTTCAACGGCGTGGCGCAAAGATGAAGGACCTTAATAGTATGGTGGCCTTTCTTAATGCGGGGATACAGGGCGCTGATAAGAATGTTCGTACTGCATATAGACATCCTATATCGACGGCCATTAAGGGTTTTTCCGCAATTACTCTTCCTTCAATACTCTTATACCTTCATAATCGCAAGAATAAGGATTATAAAGAAATACCACGATGGCGAAAAGACTTGTTCTGGACGTATATGCGAGAAGGCAAGTCGCCTATCCATATAATAAAGCCGTTTTTCTGGGGCCAGTTATACGGCTCACTTCCTGAAAGACTTATGGAGTATTTAGCTACAAAGGACCCGAAAGCATTTAAGGACTTTGGCGATACTATCATTGAAAGCCTGACTCCTATCAGTGGCGAGCCGGAAGGAAACCTTTTGCCTACCGCATTAAAGCCTATCATGGAAAACTGGGGCAATCGCAATTTCTTCCTTGAAAGACCAATCGTTCCCGAAGGCAAGAAAGACCTTGACGCTGCATACCAATACAGTCGTTACACATCTGAATCGGCAAAGTATATGGGTGAATGGCTTAATTACAGTCCGGCAAAGATAGAGAATCTCATAAGTGGATGGACAGGCGGTTCTGGCAGGTACGGTTTACAAGCAACCGATGCGCTGATAAACGCAATAAAGAAAGACGAAGCACCTCCTGCGAGGCCGAAAGAATTAGCTGACATACCCGTAGTAAAAGCATTCGTTGGCAGATCACCTACAGGCCCACAGGCTCAGTCGATTCAGGATTTCTACGAGGACAGCGGTAAGGTCATAAGTGCCTACGATACATATAGCCAGATATATAAGGACATTATAGCAAGAAAACAACAGCAGGATATGTTGTTGGAACTAAAAGAGCAAAGACCCTTAACGACCGCCGAACAACAGGCAGTAAAGCCTTTGACTCCACAGGAAAAGCAGGAATACGCTAAGTCCGAAAAGTTTAAGCAGGCAAATCCCGGGATAATACAGGGGCCGATTATGAAGACGACCCGCGAACTCCTGTCTAAATTGAATAAGCAAGCGGAGGCTATTATAAAAATGGATATACCAGATAAAGAGAAAAGGGCAAGATTAGCAAAAGTTGATTCGATGAGATTAAAAGTGGCACAGCAAGCAAACAAACAGATGAAATAAGGGAGAGCAACAATGACAAACGGTAATACTTGGAAGTGGATTATTGGTACGGTAGTTGCTGTAGTGATTACGGCATTAGCCGCCATTAACTCAGTTGGCGTCTTTCAGGGCGAAACGAAGGTGCAGGTCCAACACAACACCGATGCTATAAAGGAAATTAAGCCGGAAATCGGTAGAAACTCCGAGCACCGGATAAAATTCGAGGAAAAAGTCGACAATATGGAACAGAATATATCTTTGATTTTGAAGGAAGTCCGTAAAAATAATGAGTAAGAATATGTACCATCTGAGTTGCATCGAGGGTTTGGTCCAGACAGCGGTTACCAGGCTGATGGAAATTAAGCCCCGATATCCTCTTGAGGCGACTGCCAAGGAAGAGGCACTTGATGAGTTCAATGCGATCCAGACCGGATCGCTTCACAATTTACGAATATTACTCGAAGGAGACCCAAAATAATCGCTCCTTTCACTGGCTCCGGGCTGGCCACACGGTCCGGAGCCTTCCCTTTTTGCCGTTAGTCTGAATTACCGTAATGTCCGAGCAGGAATTATCTGGACAATCCCCATGCCGATAACCGATAATACTGTCATGGATCGTACAGTAGTCAATAATCAAACTAACTTTCAATCAGCCGACAGGGCATTTCTCTGCGTAAGTCTCCATCGCGGATGCTGTGCGATCCAACCTGTCGGCTGCTTGTTTGTTAGATAAGGAGAATGAAATGAAAACCAAACAAACCAAAACTAATTATGTAGCCACCCCGATATTCAACGATGATATTTGTCTCAACAACCAGACTGTAGGCAACTTAAAAAAGTACCTCGCACACTTCTCCGATGATGCTAAAGTTATTATCCACCACGCCTGTATTGTCTATGACTGCCAGATTTGTTGCAACTTTGAACACCAAGAGGAAACAAATACGGCCCAATTAATGTTAGGGTTTCCCAAAGCCGAAAATAAAGAATAGCAAGTAAACAAGGAGAATGAAAATGGCAAGGACGCCCAGGTTGACGCCAGAGGCAAAGGAAGCCGTGCAAGGAAGCCGGCGTCGGCCTTTTTAGAAGATAGGAGAATGAGATTATGAGTAATGAATGTTTTTATTGTAAAGATACAGGAATTATCAAAGGCACAGAAGTAGTTCCCGGCGATAAACTTCCTGACCAGATATGCCCAAATTGTGAAATAGGCCAAGCTGTTCTAAAAGGAAAAAGAATGGCGGAATCCGTGCAATTAGCCGAATACGCCGCTCTCAAGGCAAGCCACGATAGGCTAAAAACGGAAGTAAGGGCATCAACTAACCGGCTCAAAACAGTTTTGGCAGTTTTGCCTGACGATTATAGGTTATCAGTAGAAATACAAATAAACTTCAATAAGCAAGCCCTCAAAGAGGCTAAGAAGATAGGAGAATGAGATTATGAGTGACGGAATAACAGATTTCAATAGAATGGTCGAAAAATGCAAAGATTACGACCGTATTAAGGCTGAGTTCGAATCCGATGACTGGATGAAGCACGCCACAGAGTTTTATCAAAACGGCGGATGCCCGATATGTTTTTCAAATGATGAAGCTGGATGCACAGAAGGTTGTTATTTAGGCCAGCTCAAGGCAAGCCACGACAGGCTGGTGGAAGCGTTAGAGGCTGCGGATTTAAGTCTGGAAGAATGCGCAAAGCATTTATTAGGCAGGGGGCCATTACCGGAACCAGAGGCGATTGCAATAACTATGATACAAATCAATCAAGCCCTCGCAGAAGCGGAGAAACTATGAGAATGACTGATGTAAAGAGGCTGATAGCCAAGTACGAGATATTAGACAATATGTATATCGAGCAATGCAAGCGATTTGACAAGCTCAAGGCAAGCCACGATAAGCTGGTGGAATATGCCGACCATAAATACATGAATTGCGGGAAATGGATATTGCTAAATGGTCACGGCTTTTTTGATAATACAAACAAATGCACTTGTGGCTTAGAACAAGCCCTCGCGGAAGCTAAGAAGATTGGAGAATGAGATTATGAACAAATACGAAGAATTGGCGGGACAACTTAAAAAAACCAGAAGAGTGGATAATACGATTATAGTTAACAAAAGCGAGTACGCCGCCCTGAAAGCCAGCCACGACAAACTAAAGAATGTTTGTAAAAAAGCATTTAATTATCACGACGAATTAGAGGACTTTTTGATTAGGCTTAAAATGAATGACAAGCACAGTGATTTACACAACGAATTAGAGCAATCCCTCGCAGAAGCGGAGAAGATATGAAAGAAATAACAATAGATAATACAACATTATATATATCGTGGACAATGTCTTTGTTTACAGGCATAGGCATAGGCTTACTTTGTGCTATGGCAGCGTGGTACGAACCGGCCCCTGAGAAAGCAGGGGAGAAGCCGACCCTGACAATTCTATCGGTGACGGCGGTTTAGCATTGGGTGCTTACCAGATACATGAAATCTACGTCCGAGACGCCAATAGGATACTCGGATGGCACAAATTCGACTATATCGACAGGCGGGACAGAGCCAAGAGCCGAGAAATGACCTCGATAGTCATACAGCATTACGGCAATAGCGATATTGAGACTATGGCAAGGTCGCATAAGTGCCCAACTGAGCGATACAGGGAAAGCACGAAAGAATACTGGCTGAAAGTCAAAGAATATCTGGAACTCAATTTAGGAGACTGAAATGGAACATACAAAAGGAACATGGGAATGCAAAAATATGTGTGGAGACAATAGGGTAGTAGTGCGAAATGGGAACATAGACCACACCATTGCTCGATGCGGCTCTGGCACTGAGGATAAGGCCAACGCCCTCCGTATCGTCAAGTGCTGTAACGGCTGGGACGAGCTGGTGGAGGCAGGGAACGAGTTTATCAAGACGTTTACCCCTCACGATATAAGGTCTGAATGTTTCCGAGCATATACTAAATTATTAAAGCTTCTCGCCGCAGAGGAGGTAAAGAATGAGTAGAGAGATAAAATTTAGAGTTTGGGATAATTTGTGCAAAGAAATGGGTATGCTTTCGGAATGTGACCATTATTGCAAAATATTCTATGCGTTTGTTGATTATATCGGTTTTAATAAAACGCAACGTCCGAGCCAGATAAATAGCGATGAACCAGAACAAGGCAGATTTATATTTGAGGAGTACACCGGCCTGAAGGACAAGAACGGCGTGGAGATTTATGAGGGGGATAGGGTGCAATGGTACAATATCTCTTTCAAAGATGGAAAAGTCATAGAAACGCCCACTACTAAAGAAGAAGTAAGCTATGGCTTCAGGCTATTTTCTTCAATATTTGTTGAAGTAATCGGCAACATACATCAGGGGGTGAAATGACTAATCTAAAGGGATTCATCGCATACTTACTGATAACAGAAGCGGGTGTTTTACTGTTGATTCTGTTCCTGTGGAGGTGTTTATGAACCGAGTAGGCGAAAGCAGAAATGATGAAGCGAACCGTATCGGCCAACAGGATGATGCCCGCATACGAGCAAAGTATAACCTCCCCGTTATGGTCGGTGCATACTGCCCGGTATGTCATTTATTTAACTTCCTGATATGCAAGGATAAAGACGGGCAGAGTATATGTGCAGGTTGTAAGGAGAATGAATGAAACCCTCACCACTACAATTAGCCGAACTCCACGCTCTGAGCCCTGCCCAGGCTGTGGATATACAGATGGACGAATACTTTCGCTCGAAGCAGTATGCCGTCCGTAATCGAAGGAAACAAATAATGCAGGCAAAACAAGAAATTGAACAAGGAGTAGAAAATGACAGAACAAGCATTACGGAAGGCCGCTAATTTCGGAGACTTAGCCCTGAATTTAGAGCAAAATCACGAAATAGACCTAAAAGTAGAAGAAATCGGCCCGATACTACACAACCAGAAAGGCAATCGTTATCAGGAGTGCAGCCTTTCGGACGGACAGGAACAGCAAAAGGTCAAAATCTGGGAAGGTCGGAACGGTACGGCATTGGCCGAAATTAACCTCAAAAAATGTCTGACATTCAACCTGTCTGCACGGAGGGGAAGTGGAAAGTGGGCCAATAACGTTTATTACGGCGGCTTCTGGGAGATGGAAGCCCCCGTTATCGCGCAAGCCCCTCAACGCACCGCTCAAACGCCAGTAAACCCCGTAGCACGGTCGATAGTACCGGACGGTCGGAATGGTATGAGGTATCCAGACGTTTACGCCTTCCCGGTAACACCTGAGACACAAGAGCGTATGTCAAGGAGCGTGGCCGTCGAAGCGGCAAGCAGGGTCGTGGCGGCGATGTTAATGGCGAAGTGGCAAATTCCAGACGAAAGCGGCATTGATAGCAAACTCTTACAGCTAAGCGATATGCTTTCAATGTGGATAAAGAGCGGCAACGCACAAGTAGAAGAACCGCAAGCGTATGACGTATGCACAAGCTGTCAGCAGTTGAGGGTCGATTGCACTTGCCCTACAGAGCAGTTTATCCGTTAGGAGATTACAACGATGGAGTTTGTTGGCGTTATGCAGCAAGGGAAGTTGACGTTAAGCGTATCGCAAAGTACGCTCAGAAGGCGATACTTGTGCGAATTGAAAGACAATACGCAGATTTCCGAAGAGATAAAGCCGATAAGGAAGAGCAAGACCCACAAGCAGGTAAGGACGATATTCGGCCTTGCGATACAGACGATACTTGACGACTTTGAGGACAGGGGTATAGGTACTGATGAACTACTCGGACTCTCAATACCTACAGGCAACCCTATAAGCAAAGGAATGATGAAGGAGTACCTATACTCTGTCTGTCCTATTTATAGTGAAGACGGCAAACGCATCACACTATCGCACAAGGACTGCACGACTAAATGCGCAGCCGACTTCTTTACGGCAATTCGCAACTTTATGGCTTCGCAGTGGGGAGTTTATATAAGTGAACCGGACCCGAATTGGGATAAGCCAAAGGAGTCACTAAAATGAGTCACATAGACGACTTAATACAGAAATATGACAAGCAAATAGCCGACCTGAATGCCGACCTGTACCCTTCTAAAATGGTCGCTTCAACAGGCTAAAGATTTATGTTGCAAAAACCGATATGTTTGTTACGATTTAAGAAGATTAAGACAAGTAAATAGAGGACGCAAATGAGACATGCAAAACTATCCAACTTAGAACAACTACCGGAGGCCGGTACGTTCTCCTCCTCAGAAGCGTGTCTCAGCCGGTCTTCGGTTTTTATCTCAGACTAAAGAAAGGAAATAGAATGGACAATAAAGAACTGGAAATAATGAAAGAATGTATAAATACCGCAACTAATTTAATAGAAGACCAAAAAGCCAGTATAAAAATAATGGAATCATTACGAACAGGTCTTCAATCTCGACTCGCCGAGTCTGAGAAGCCGAAGCCATTAGAGCATGGGGACTGGTGGCTTGATGGCAAGAAAGTTAAGATTTTTATGAAAGAATACAATAACCCAAACCGAGACTGCGTAGCCCTCAATGACTTTATTATTACCAACATAGGCTCAACCTATCAAGGCGAACCCATAAAAGGCAACATCTTCGACGACCTCGAAGCCCTTGGCAAGCCGATAAAAGAGTTTGAGATGGAATGTAATTCGGCAAGTTGGAGTGGAGACGGCAAGTTTCTGCATATATACGAAAACGACGACGCTTGTAACTATATTCTTGTGTCTCGCGAGAATCTTTCCGACTTCATTCTCAACCTCCGGCGTATGGAAGCCGGACTCAAGAAGTAAGGCAGTACCGCTCTTTGAAAAGATTGAATATCGGACTGGCGGCGGCAGTATCCAGAAAACCGGCGAGGTAGTCTCGGCCATCTTGACCGGGCGCTCTATGTTTTTGCAAGACAGAAGGCTAAAAGATTGAACCGAGACATAAACTGCCCGCCAGTCTTCAAACTAAAGCAGGTGTGTAGTTGCTCGGCGCAGAGAAAGCGGCCTGAATAATAATCGCGAATAAAATCAGGTGAGTAGCCTACTTCAAACATAGCTTACTTGCGACCGGCAACCTGTTTGAAGGGTCAACTGCCACACCTGCCTTTTTGAACCACTGGGGCGGGCCTCCTCCTTAAAATCCGCTAATTTTTCATAGCCTGCCCCAATTACGGCCGAGCGGCGTGTGGGAAACGCAGCCCTAAAGCAAGCCAAGGTGTACTGCTTGTCTGGGCGACTGAAATCGTAGGGTGTCACCAGTAGGTTCGACTCCTGCCTCGGCCGTTGCGATTAACGACGTTAAAAAATGAGGGTAGAGAGTATGCTGGTGAAATCTATCTATGTCGAATATCGCAGCCAGTCCCGTACGCGGGGTCACAAGGCGCGACAGCTCGGAGAGAACGAGCATTTTTTTAACTAAAGTAGGTAACAGTTTAAGACGATAGGGAAGTATTATGACCAAAGAAGAAGCAATAACATTGGCGGGATCAGGATTTTGGGAACACCTAACATCAGAGGAAATTGCCAAATTCCAACTATTTGAAGATAAGCTCTGTATGCCGTTTGGTGTATTCCATCAAGCTATTGAAGAAGCATTGGGCAGACCTGTTTATACTCACGAATTTGGCTTGAATCGCGAAGGCTTAGAGAAGGAATTGATTGGCGAAGCAGAACCTCCGACATTACAAGAGATAATGGAATTGATACCAGAGGAAAAACGGATAATTATTGTAACTGAATGCTAACCCAGCGAGGGGAAAGGGAAGGAATATGCAAGATAACAAAAGATGTGGAAAATGTAAAAAGCCGTATCCTGCAACAGTGGAGTATTTTTACAGAGACCGGAGTCGCATAGATGGAATGACACGGCAATGTAAAACGTGTAAGAGAGAAGTTGTAAATAAAATGTATAAAGAGCAGAGCAAAAGCATTAAAGGTCGTTTGCGTGTTATTTGGAAGCAGATGCTACAGCGATGCAGTAATCCCAGGCGAAAAGATTATAAATACTATGGCGAAAGAGGCATAAAGGTCAATTTCGATTCTTTTGAGGATTTTCTAACCCATATATTGAATGAACTAAAAACAGAGACAAGGGGGCTTGATATTGACCGTGTAGATACAAATGGCCATTATGAAAGAGGGAATATCCGATTTATAACACACGCAGAAAACATGAAGAACCGTAGGGTGAACAAATAAAGTGGAAATATTTAGAGAGGAAACGATTATGAACAACTTAGAATACTGGAAAATGACAAAACAACAGGCGATGCAGGAATTAACAAAGGCACGGCAAATTATCGAGGACGTTAAGATTGACGCGGCTTGTTTGGAGTGCCTAATTGAGAATTGCGACCACGAAATCGCCAACGACCAGATGGAGAAGAGAGAGAAAAAGCCCATGTACGGCAAGGCCAGATTGACGGTTATGGCTGCGATAGCCCTGCTGCTGATTATCGTCTGGGTATCGAGCTGTGCGACTCTCAAGGGCGGCCTGACGGACTCGGCGTGGATAGCCCAGAAATTAGCCGACAATATAAATACAAAGGAGAAATGAAGATGGACGAAAGAAATGAAGAACAAGGAAGAATCGAAACAAGAGAATCACCAGAATATCTCAAGAATTTCAAAGAGAATTGCCAATCTATGAGGGCAATACTCGAAAATAACAAAAGATTTGTAATGTCTCTTATGGAACACCCTGACTTTAGGAATGAGCAGACCAGTAAGAATCAGCATGGCGAAATGAAGGCAAATGTTATGCTCTGCTATCGGCATCTTGAAGATGCCCGAATGAGAATGGGTAAGGCCATCCAAGCGTATGATGGCGGCAAATCTATATACCCGAAATAGCTGAGTACGGGAACAACGGGCGGTGGTCGATAGGCAGGGATAGGCCAAACTGAAGATTAACCTCATCGAAAAAGAGACTTTAATTGACCAGTAAAGTGAAACAGTAAATTACGGATTTCCACCGCCTTTATATTTTTAGGAGCAAAATGATAAAGGAAGATTTGATAGAAAGATTGTGTGAATTATTAGATACGATAGAGGGAGACCCTCGGGCGGATTTTGACCGAGGGGAGATAGAAGAGTTAATAGTTGAGGCTCGAATACCTATAACGTTTTCTACTGATGAATAAACCAACGGGCGGGAAGGCAAAGAATGAATCTGTTTAAGCTAAAGAAGGACGGCGGCCGGGCTTTCGTATCTTTTTCACCCCGGCTGTCCGCTTTTTTAAGGGACTTGAATGATAGAAATAATCGGAATAGTAACAACGGCCCTTGCCGTGGCTGGCGTCCTGACGAACAATAGGAAGCTCAGGGTGTGTTTCCTGCTTTGGATGGTAAGTAATGCGCTAACGGCGGGGATACACGCTTACTTGGGCATTTACAGCCTCCTCGTTAGAGATGTGATATTCTTTATTCTGGCTATCGAAGGGTGGTTTAAGTGGGGTAAAAAGTGAGATGGATAAAATGAAACCTAAATAAGGAGAATGAAATGAAAACTATTCTAATTTGTCTATGTTTAAGCCTGATTGTATCGGGTTGTGCGTTAGGCTCGGCTACTGCGGCCTATTCGCTGGAAGCGCATACGGCTAACAATCTATCGGTAGAGGCAGAGGATCGGCTAATCCAGAAAGTCCAGGAGCGCCACAAGAATTGGCAGGCGGAAAATAAATAATTATTTAAGTGTTGCATTATACGAGAGATGGGTTATGGTGGCGGTATGACCATAAACATTATAGGATATTCTATTAGCTTCAACAGGCCCCGAAAGCGGTTCAAGCCTACTCTGTAGTGTTTGTGGTCAGCCGTTTAGGGGCTTTTTTCTATTTCAGGGATGAGATTATGGCAAGTAGGTTTACTCAGACGGAAAAATGGGATGATAAATGGTTTCGCCAACTTTCACCAAACGCCAAGGTTCTTTATTGGTACATCTGGGATAAGTGCAATATCGCAGGCTTCTGGGAGGTAGATTTAGAAGGGGCTTTGTTCCACACAAAGATTCCCCAAAGGGGCATAGAAGGAGCTTACAAGGAGCTTGCAAGGGGCTTTTTGGCTAATGGCGACTACGTTTGGATACGAAAATTCTTATATCACCAACGAAACTTGCCTTTGAACGAAAATAACCCTTCGCATAGGGGTATTCTCAAAGTCATCGATGAGTTTAAGTCCATATTCCCTAATGTTTTAGAAGAAACAGAAAACCAATTATTAAAAGATTCAGAAAAAGGAGCTACCAAGGGGCTTATAAGCCCCTTAAGTATAGGTATAGGTAAAGGTAAAGGTAAAGGTAAAGGTATAAGTAAAGAAGACGAAAAAATCAAATTTCTCGAATTTGTATATCTAACCAAAGAGGAAATCCAAAAGCTAACCGACCTGATGGGCGAAGATCTGATGAACACTTACATCGAGGACTTGAATAATTGGATGGGATCGAAAGGCAAGCGGCCTAAATCTCACTACTTCACAATCCGGGCATGGCATCGGAAAGATTTGAAAGAGGGCAAGACCAGAAGCGGGAACACAAAAGAAACTGCAATGGAACAAGGCGCCCGACTCAGGAGAGAATCAAATGACTCACGTGGAAGCTGATTTATTTATCGAAAAAGTCTTGAAGGCGTACTATCCCCGATGGAATCCCAAAGACGAAGAGTTCGAGGGTTGGGTAAGGCGGTTAGTTTATTATGATTATGAGCAGGCAAGGAAGGCTGTGGAAAGTTTATTTTTCGAGAGTAAAGTCCGAACCATTGAGCCGCCGGCTGGTAAGGTAATGGCTATTATCAAAAGCACGACAAAGGTAGCCGTTAAAGATGTGCCGCTCATACAGACGAATCTTTTTGTCGAATGTATTGAGGCACCGGAACGCAATCTAAACCTCAAGGGAGCAAAGAAGGGGGTTTTTGCAGCAGATAAACAAGGGCAGGATGACTATGATTATCTTTTAAGATGTGCGGAAGTGATGAAAATCAAACATCAGGAATTATATGGAGGGGTTTGGATAATTGTTCACGCACCAAAGCAAGAGCCGAATAGTGGGCTAAGGGGCGAGCAGGCCAGAGATAAGGCTTTTGCCGATATACTCAATGGCCCCGACAGCACAACGAGGCGGTGGCTTGAGAAGTATTTAGAAAAACAATACACCGCTAAGATGCTGCCTGATATGAAATCCGTTCCATCGGCAAGGGTTAATGTGAGTAATCGGCGAAACGAGCAAATTAAAAAGTTGGCTAATCAATGAGATGTTGAAGGCAAGTAAAGGATTTATACAAATGAGCGATAAACATGACGAATTGGCTATTATGGCGCTTACTTGGTTATCAAACAAAGTAACAGGTAAGGGGATGAGAGGGACTACTGAGGTTTGTTTATCTCAGGGATATGTGGCGGATGCAGTCGCCATCTGTTCGTTGCAATATACTTACAACAGTATGTATATTGAGCACTCGGGATATAAACCGGCAATTATGAATCGTACCTATAACCGAGAGACGGGAAAAATTGACACAATCGTCAGGGGTGATAAGATTGATAATTATTATGCTTGCATATTTGAGGCCAAAGCGAGCAGGTCTGATTTTTTGAGTACATTTAATGACAAGGAAAAACATCTTAACCGGCGCTTTCCGATAGGTAGTTTACATTGGTGCGTCGCAAATAAAGGTGTTTGCGGACCAGATGAACTCCCTGATTTCTGGGGCTTATTAGAGACTTACGGGTCAGGTTTGACGGAGAAAAAAAGGCCATTAATTAAAATTCTTACAAGTGAACAACTTGACAAAATTGCACATGCTTTATTATGGCCATTACAAGCTGGTCGAAAATACTTTATCTGCAAAATATGCAATACCTATGCCTATGAAGGTTATTGCACGAGATGCAGAGGGGGCATACCGAGCGTAACAGGCAGTTAAACGAGTTAGGAAAGGAAAGCATAATGGCACGGAAGGCAAAAACAAAAGGACTCAAATACTGGAAGAAAAAAGCATGGGATGAATTTTCTAAATATGTGAGGATCAGGGATGCTATAAATACGACTGGAACGAAAACCAGCGCATTATGTTTTACCTGCAAGAAGCCATATTCCGCCTTTGGATTAGGATGCGGCCAGGCCGGGCACTTTGTCCCGGGCAGGACTCATGCGTTATTATTCAGGGAAAAGGGAGTGCATTTTCAATGCTTTAATTGCAACCAGACTCTTCGGGGGAATTGGGTAGAATATGAGCGAGAAATGAAGGATAAGTATGGAATCTTCATAACTGAGGAAGAAAAACAGGCTAAATATTCAAACCTTAAATACAATGCAGCGGAAATGCAGGAAATATACGAAAAATACCAGCAGATGTATAAAGAATTGCAGGAGGCAAGATGAGCAAAATCGAATGGACGAACGAGCAAAACGGGCAGGTGAAAGGATTGGGATTATGAAATACGAAGGTTGTAAATGGTGTTGCGGGGAAGGCTGTAATCAATGCAAAATTGAATTAGAAAAGGCCAAGAAAGAACCAGAGCCTATTATGACTATAAATATGAATGACCCCGATGAAGTAAAGTTCGCCAGAGGCTACATCGGCAGAGAGGCTATGGAAAACGCATTCGGCCCCGGCGGTGGTGGCATACAAGAAATCGAACGCAATGCTGCTATTTTTGAACTAATAAAGGTTCTCAGAAAACAAAATTTAACACCACCAACAGGCAGTTGAAAGGATTAGGATTATGACAAAGATAGAATGGACGGAACAAGCAAAAACAGAGTTTGAAGAATTACAAACTCAGATGATGGAAGCCTATGAGAAGTGGGACTCAGAGGAGGGCGCAACGGCTCTGGGCTGGCATGAAAGAATAAATAATATTTTGAAGCAATACCCAAAGGAGACAAAATGACCGAAAAAGAAAAACAAATAAAAGCAGGATTAAATAATGCGTTAAAGGCTCATCAAGAAAATGATTGGGCGGCAACTTTCTGGGCTATAAGTAAGGTGATAATCCTGCTCGAAGAGCCTTGCCCGACCTGCGGGGGAAGCAGACTCGTATCGAGTTGTTGTGCCGCAACACTGGTGTTAAAATTAGACGGATGGCAGTGCATCAAATGTAAGCGTTATGCTAAAAATGGGACTGATTGCAACAACTGCCCCGACTGCACAAACCATATTCCCGACGTTAAGAAAAAGGTCGAGCCCACTCGACATGCTCACAGAGAGATATGTTCCTTGTGCCATGAAGTAAATAGGGTTGGATTCTGGGTGCCAAATTATATATGGCGGCTATCTGTTCATAAGTCTCAAATAAATGACATTATCTGTCTGCAATGCTTTACTCGTCTTGCTGATGAGCGGAAAGTTGAGTGGGATAAAAACATTAGGTTTTATCCTGTGAGCAGCATACCTGACCATATTGTTACAGATAACAAAAAGGTCGAGCCTGGCGATGCAGAGTTAATCAGCAGAATAAAGATGGTGATGGAAATGCCATACCAAATTATGCAAAAAGAGCCACAAAAATTATCTGTGACCATCGGCTACATAACCCCAATGATATATACCGTCTGCGACCGCCTCGACACCGCAAACGCAGAGAACAAGCATTTAGAGGGTCAAGTCAGAATAGCTTACGAAACAATCGATGCGCTCATCGCCAGAGCAGAGGCGGCAGAGGCCAAGCTCGAAGCCGCAGAAGCGAGAATAGAAGAAGTCTGCATTCAAGCCGAAAGTGTAAACAAAATATATCTTGCAACCCAAGCCAAGCTCGAAGCGGCAGAGGCAGAACGAGATTTAGCAATCGCACACGACAGGCAACCATACCCGACTGCACAAGCATACGAAAAAGTGTGTGCGGCCTTACACTCGAAAGAAGATGAACTTGAACTTGCAAACGTAAATATAAATCAGCAAATAGCCGACCTGAAGGCCGAGAATAAAGAACTTATTTTAGCAAGCCCTGATTGTTGTTGGCGCAAATGCCGGAATTGCGGAAAATCACAAATACACCGAGAATTGGTAACTCCGGGCGTACTTTGCCGTTTCTGTGGTTCGCAAGATACGAGACTTCTAAAAAAAGAAACGCAAGCCCTGAAAGGAGTCATTAATAAATAGTTAAGAGTTAATATTTTGAAAGCAAGGAGAAAATTATGAGAAAAGTAATTGTTTGTTTAACGCTTGTGTGCGTCCTGCTCGTTGCAGGCTGCTCGCAGGTAATGGTCAATCGGCATTACGATGCAGTCATTCGTCAAGCTGCCGCAATGGCCGAGGTTCGTGATGCTGCTGGTGCGACGAACCCTGACGAGTGGCGGCAAAATTCATACTACACCACGAAGATGCTGAGAGAGATTGTCAATGCGATTGACGGGAAGGAGTCAGACAGTGACAGCGATTGAAAAGATTCTCTTGAAGTTGCCGTCGGACCTCGAAGCGATTGCCCGAGTTTTTTTGCCGGTGCTGTTGGGATGGGGAGAAAACGAGGCCATTGAGTGGCTCAATGAGTTCATGGCCGGCGATTATGATGCAGCGATGAAGAAGATGTATGGGGCTATGACTCCGGCAGATCGTGATCTCGAACAGAATCGGCAGCTCGATGTTTTGAAGGCGTTGAATGTGGGGAATGCGGCCCTGGTGGCATCCCAGCGATGGCTGGTGTGGCGGCTGTTTCTAACTGCCCTGAGTTGGGCGGAAAAAGAAAATGGTTGACAAGCCTTAAACGGAGTTACACAATATGGGCTATGAAACGTTACTGTTACATTGTCAACAATATACAATACACAGAGAGGAGGGTACTGCCATGTGAACTAATAAATCGGCGAGAGAGAATATTGTTTTCAGTAAAAATGTGGGAGCCGGGCGGTGTGCCGCATCCTGCCCGGCTCAATTTTAAGGAGTAAAGTTATGAATAAAATAATCTTAACACTGATACTTGCATTATTCCCACCACTGCGGCCACCAGCTCTAACACCTGCCGGTGTCCCTTTTGCGTATGATCCGAACCTGGTGACAAGTGATATCCTGACATTCTACGAGGTCCGGCCAAGCAATGCGGTCGTAACGCTGCACAGGCAGGTGACTGAGCTCGATGGTGAGTATGGGACGCTGACCTGTAATGACCCGATGGTAGTGATTCCACAGGCAGTAACGACAATCGATCCCGATGACCCGAATGGCATTTCTCGGATCCACGAGTACGCTTGCTCGATCAGGCCGGGAACCGTTGAGCGTATTATTTATCTGGAATTTACTTTCACAGATGACCCGAACGGTGTAAACTACGCTGCAATGAGAGATGTTAGAACGGTCCTGGTTGATGTCCGGAAGTGGAACAGGAAGCCGATATTTACGAGATAGGCTATGGCTAAGAAGAAGAAAAAGAAGAAGGTTAGAGTCCTGAGTCGAGCGGGGCGGAAGTCAATCTACCGGGCGACATTTCCTGAGATGGCGTATAAACTGTGCCTGCTCGGCGTGACCGACGCTATGATGGCTGAGGTCTTCGAGGTCTCAGAGGCCACGCTCAACACCTGGAAGAAAAAACACCCACTATTTCTGGAGTCCTTAAAAAAGGGCAAAGTCCAAGCGGACGCTGAAGTAGCGAAAGCACTATTCCGTAGAGCTTGTGGATATTCACATCCTGACGTACATATAAGCAATTTTCAAGGCAAAATCACAGTAATAGACATAACTAAGCATTATCCTCCCGACACGGCAGCAGCGTTCATCTGGCTAAAGAACCGAGCCGGATGGAAGGATAAGCAACTATACGAGCATTCCGGGGAGATAAGCCTTAAACCACCCATAATAACATGAAAGACATCCAACTACAAGTTAAGAGAACAGACCAACAGCGTAAGGCATGGGAAGCGTTGGCCCTACCAATAATCAGGCGATTGCTTTATGGTGGAGCCAAAGGCGGCGGTAAGAGCTTCTTTCTTTGTACATGGCTATTTACTATGGTGTGGACTATTATGGTCCAGGCTCAACTGAAGCCGAGCAAGAACCCACCCCATGTAGGATGGTTTGGCCGTAAGCAGGCCACAGACCTTACAGGGACGACGTTGCAGACCTGGCGTGAAGTTATCCCAGAGGAGTATTATGAGCTAAGAGGTGGCACTGAGCGAGACCCTAAGCATATCCTGATAGCCGACCGAATAGGCCTTGACTACGGTGGACTGGATAAGCAGGAGAACATCAACAAGTTTAATAGTGCCGAATACATCCTAATAGCCATAGACCAAGCCGAGGAAGTCAGTAAGGACGATGTAAGTGTCCTGCGTGGATCGCTTCGAATGATCTTGAAATACTCAGATGGCAAGCCTGTTGTCCCGAAAGATAATAAAGGCCATATCATCATTGACCCATTAACGGGCGAGCCATACGACCATTGGCCATATAAAGAGCTTTACACAGCTAATCCTCGTCAATGTTGGCTAAAAGAGGATTTTATTATCAAGCCGAAGGACAATGCCACGTTCATACCGGCGTTACCATCGGACAATCCATACCTACCGAGTAGCTACGTTCAGACCTTAATAGAGGCATTTGAGCATAGACCTGAGCTATTGCAGGCTTATTTACACGGTGATTGGGACAGTTTCGAGGGCGATGAACAGATAATAAAGGATTCATGGATTAGGGCAGCAATCGCCCGGATAGCCAAGCAGCCGGTCGAAAAGGTCTTTATAGTATGTGATACAGCGAGGTTTGGTGACGATGAGACTGCTATATTCCTAATGAACAATGCTGAGATTACAGAGCAGGTCATAATGCCATATTGCACAGCACCAGAGATTACTCGGACATTAGCGAGGTTATCGAGCCAGAACGATGATTGTACCATAGTCATTGAGACTATAGGCTCTGATATTGGTTCGGCTGTCTATGATTATCTACTGGAGGAAAAGAGGCATGTAATAAACTATACCCCACAGGGTAAGTCGATGAAGCCTGAGACGTACTATAACGTAAGGGCGGAGGCTTGGTCTATGGCTGCGAAGATATTACAGAGAGGCACGTTTGACGATGTAACCCATTGTCCTGTTTGTGTTAATAACATGGATGATAAGACGAGAAATCAGTTGTGTGTACCGGAGTACAAGTTTAGAGGCGGCAAGACTTTAATAGAGTCTAAGGCTGACATTAAGAAGCGGACAGGCAAATCACCTGACCGGGGCGATGCTTATGTAATGGCATTATGGGCATGGCGTAGGATTAACACAAGACCAACTGAAACAGTATATTCAAGGCGAAATACAAAGAGGCAAAGGGCCGCAAGCCCTATGGCGTTCTAAAATGTCTGAAAGAATGTATATAAAATGTGTTGCGTGTAATGATAAGGAATTGTTATCTAAGAGATTTACGCTTGATTCAGGCTGGAAATTCTATTGTATTCCAGATGGCGGGATTTCAATAATAAATGCTGATTCTGCGGAAGAATTAAAGGCACAGCTTGAAGTAGGTCTTAATAATCAGGATAAAATGAAGGTGTTAATGTTAGATACTTTTAATGAATGGCTTTATAAACACTGTTGTTGTGATGATTTTGTTATAGAAATGGATTTGGATTAAGTCGGCGTTCTAATGGATGATTTGATTATATTGAAATGGAACCTCAAAAACGACAGGCATTGCTGGCAAAGCGTTTTCGGATGTCACAGGGGCATTCTTTCGATGCAGACACTTGCAAGAATACTCTGGAAAAGTGGTTTATGCGGCAGTATCCAAATCATTTTTGCTAATAATAGTGTAATGCTTGAGGACTGGAGTAGGGGATTTCCGATGACGGACGGAGATTTATTCAATCAGCAAATGGAGGATATTCTTGAGAAATGAAACGAAGAGACTTACTAAAATTAGCAATAGCGGCCGTAGTGGCGCCGAGTGCTTCGAAGGATAAGCCGGAAGCACTAAAAAAACTTTCTGTTGTGACTCATGGGAAACAAAGTAATATGTACTCGTTATCGCCCGGCAAGGTTGTATTTGATAGTAAAGGTTATGTTACAATAGGTATAGGATGAACTGGTTAATAAATAATATCTGGCTATTCAATAGAATATGGAGTTTAATAGCTTATCGTCATGATATAAAGTATGATATGCATTTTTGAGGTAAGTAATGTCGTTGTGGCTTGCACTCAGACGCGGATCAGTTACAATGCTGTCGCCTGGCAAGCCCTTAAAGCCGATGAAGGACGTGACTAATGTCTGAAGAAGACTACATCGAACCAAAGACAGGCGATGAGATAATGGCTAAGTGCCGCAAGTTCCGTGACGATGGCATTATGGGTTCGTCTGATAAATACGAGCGTATGCGAAGGAACGAAGACTTTGCCATTGGTGTCAATCAGTGGGACCCAGTAGTTGAGGAGGCCAACAGGCTCAAGGGTAAGTTTTCTTTAACGGTTCCCATCATCGGTCCGCAGGTTAATTCAGTTACAGGCAATCACATTCAGAATCCACAGGACTTCAAGGTCCTGCCATTGAGGGACGGTTCGGCCACGATAGCACAGTTATTGACTTCATTAGCAAAACACGCCACAGATTCGGAGCATTACAAGTTCCAGGAATCTCAGCAGTTCAAGAGTGGCGTTAGTTCTTGCGAGGGCGATATGCTGTTCTCTTTGGACTGGAGTAAGGACCCCAAGCACGCAGACCTGCACATCGAGAAGTTAAGTGAGCATTCGGTATTGTGGGATCCGACCTGCATAACTTACGACCCTAATCATATTAAAGCCGGTGCTAAGTTCTGTATCTGGGAGCCATGGGTTGATAAAGACCTTGTAAACGCCGAGTACAAAGATAAGAAAGAGGAGCTTGCCGCACAGGGCGGCGGTGGTCAAAGGGGCGGCCTTGTAATGGGCGCTTTAGGTTCGATAGTTAATTTCATGGCAAGTGCCGGTAAGCGGGTAGCGAGTATCTTCGGCGGCAGGGCAAGAGAAGATTCCGAAATGATAAGCAATTACCGCTACCAGATGACTCATACCTGGTGGCGTTGGCCGCGTAATTGCGTAATGTTCTATGATGCTAAGAAGTCGGAGCTCGAGGCTGTACTGATTATCGAGGAAAAGGATATAAAGCTGGCGAAAGAAGCCGCTAAGAAGTTCCCTGACTTATTCGAGGCTATTGATGTTGTAAGTTATGTAATGCACCACACGATAAGTTGCGGCGATATATTCCTCGAGGATAGAGTCGATGAGTTAAAGGGCTGCCAGATGTACCCGATAGTGCGTTATCATCCGTATTTCGACAATGGCTACGCTTCCGGTATAAGCGAGAAGCTAATCGGGACACAGGAAATGATAAACTATTCGTACTCCGGCCAGATAAACGCATTGAAGCAGATGCCTAATTCGGGCTGGATTATCGAAAGTGACGTAAGTGGTGAATATACACGGTTCCTGGAAGATTTCGGCGGTAAGGACGGTATCGTCGTGAATAAAGAGAAGGCCGGCGGCTACATCGAGAAGATAACGCCCAATCCCTTCCATGTCGGTTACAATGTAATCACCGAGCAGGGCATGGAACACGCTAAAGCGATAACAGGAATCAGGACCGAAGACCCGACGACCGATAAGGACAGGGTAGCAAGTGCAATAGCTCTGAAGCAGAACGCTGCAAACCGTGACCAGGCGATTATACACGAAAACTGGAACTATACCCAGTCGATAGCCGGGAACCTGATAATTGAGATAATCAGGTATAACAGCATATACTCCGAAGATGAGATACGGGAGATAGTCGATGCAGACGACCTGATTGATAAGGGTTATATGGAAAATGCCCGTCAGATTGCAACGAATTTACTGGCAGAGCAGGGTGTAAAGATACCTGACCGGGCCCCGCCTCCGGAGGTCGAGAATATGGAGCTGTTGGCCCCTGAAATTCAACAGGCAACAATAAACCAATATCAGGAAGATGTGGCCCTGATGCAGCAGATACAGGCCCAGATTGATATGATAGCAAGACCGATAGCCGAACAGATGCTGATTGACGATATACGGCAGATGAAGAAGGGCAAGTACAATACGAAAGTAATCTTATCACCGGCCGCTCATACCGCCAAGTTTGCAAGGCAGATGGAGCTTGAAGGGATAAATAAGATGCTGATGGAGAACGGCCAGTTACCGATAGGCCGCAGGTTCCTCCTGAAGAATACGGCTTTAGTCGATAAGGACGAGATTATAGCCGAAGGTGAACAGCAGATGGCCGCTATGCAGCAGCAGAGGAAGGCGGGATAAATGAAACACAAAATAATAATAGTTCTGTCGAGTTTCTGGATGAAATGGTTGTGCAAAGAAGAAAAAAGGCCATATACTAAAAAGATAGAGACTGATAGTACGATATTTATGGAAAGCCAGAAGATAAAATGAAATGCAAGATAACCCTAAGTGCCCAAAGGGGAGTGGACAGCAAAGCCGAAATAGAGGAGGAATTAAAGGTGATAGAAGACATAGTCGGTGCAAAGTTAGGTCAATCTTCATGTGAAGCGGTTTATGAGTGTGAATTTCACGAATTATATCTTAAAATAAAAGAGAGAATAATGCGGAAATTAGAGGCTTATAAATGACATTTGCAATACATAAACGCTACAATATAAGCATGGCTAAGATACGGGACAAGACCAACGTGGGTCTCGAGCCTGCCTATCAGCAGAAATACGAAGGTAAGGAACTATTCAAGAGTCCCAACGGTACATATACGGGTCTGGCCCGGTACGCAAAGAACATAGCTCGAATGAAGGGTTTATGTAAGACTTGCGAGCATTACGTCCCGGAGAATGTCAAGACTGTGGACGGAAGCCATTGCGAAAGGAAAGTTTGTGCGAAATGAATAAGTGCAAGGATTGTAAATATTACGAAGGCCGAGAATGCACCAATGAACAGATAGCGTCTGGTTCTCAAAATAATCCTGATAATATGTTAGTTGAGTACGGCGGCTATGACGGTTGTGGCGATTACATGAATATAAGCCCTGAATTTGGATGTATATTATTTGATGCAAAATAGATTAATAACAGCTTATGGAGCAGATATGAGTTATGAACCAGAAATACCATGTGGTAAAATATTAGGTCATGGTGAAAATTGTCAAGAAGGGCATTTATGCGGTGCTTGCACAAAAATACTAAGGCTTCAAGGTCAACTCGAAAAGAAAACTGAATGTAAGCATTTTATATGTGGTAGTTGTCATTTGGTGCAATATCCGGAAATGTTTGGCGAGGAACATCCCGACGATGCTGAAGGTATTCCTTGGGCTGGGTCAACCCAGGGAAGTGAGGAAACGATATCTTGTGATAAAAAAAGCGTATGTAAAGAATATAAACCAAGAAACGGAACGAAGAAACCATTTCCGAAAATAACAGATGATTACAGGGACGCCTTTATAGCCGTACTCTTAATAACCCTGGGGAACATAACTAAAAGGGACCCGATGATTTCGATAAAGAAAGAGGCCCTTGAAAGTTTCCCTGATGACCAGCATCCGGTATTCATTTGGAACAATACCAAGCAGGACTGGAGTGTAATGCTGCCGCCGCCGAAAAAGAAAATATTAACGCCGAATAAAAGGATAATAACATGAAGAAAGTCGAAGAAATGACAGTAGCCGAGTTAAAGGAATTTGCCGCCAAGATAGATAAGGTTATTCCCGAAGGGACTACGAAGAAGGCCGATATTATAAAGTTTCTATCCGGAACCAAAGAAGAAGTTAAGCCGCCCGGCCCAAGTGAGAACACTAAGCGGCTGAACCAACTTGATCGGGACAGGGAAGCGGCCTCAGTGCCACTGACCGAAGCTGATAAGGCTTACCTTGCCGAGTTGGAGTCAATGGCAAGGAGTGGCCGATCCCCGGACCTTGACCAGATGAAGGACTTGCGGATACTTCGACTCCGCAAGGAGATTACCCCTTTGTCGATAATAGAGCAGAGGGAGCTTGACGAATTAGCGTTAAAGGCGGAAGGTGCGCCGATAGACAGCACTAACAGAAGCGGCCTGCCGGACGATGAGAGACTGGCAGACCTGACGAAACGGAGAGAATTATGATTAAAAGAATTATCTTTTTTGTATGTGTATCAACCTTGATATGTGTGTTTGCTCACAATCTTGCCGCCCAGATGGACCCTAACGAAGTCCAGGACCCTAACGGGGTACGCCAGATAGTGATGCCGAAAGCTATCCCGGTACCTGCGGTATGCAAATGCCCCATACACGGCATAGTATCTGACGCTACCTTAACGATAGAGGTTGACGAGATACGGAAAATATACTGTAAGAAATGTGCAATGACACTGGTATGCAATTTCTTCGACCAAAACTTACCGAAACTTGAGGTTGTAAAATGAAGCCCAATATAAAAACAATACCGGCAGTAGTAATATTATTAGCGATTTCGGCATTGCTTTACTCTGTCTTATTTACAGCTAACGGCAATGAGCCTGAAAGTATAACTTATGATGTCAATGACCCAATTTTACTTTCTTGGACAGGCGATGCAAGTTTATCTATTGATTGGACAATAGAACGAACCGATACAATAACTGTAAACGACACTGTTATTTACACAAAGAATGTTCCGTTATTGACAAAGGATGAATTGAGAGACTTCGCATTATATATAAGTGCGATGAGTGCCTTATCAAGTATGAGTGAGGAATATTACGATGGATTCTTAAAGTTATTACCTGAGAAACTACTGAAAGACCCGAATGACTGAAAACGAGAAATTAGCAAGACTGAATGAGATGGGTAAGGATATGGAGAGAATGTATCCAAACCTGCATGGTTCTCTATCGTTTAACTTCCAAAACGGTAAGTACACTAATAAGGCAAAGATGGTTTTGTGCCTGAACACAAAGAGTAAGTAAATATGAAACGAAGAACATTTATACAACGGATATTGGGAGTGGTGGGAATTGGCGTGGTCGGTTTATCTAAAGACAATGGCAAGGAATTGGAAAAGCCGCCTAAAGGTTCGTCAATGGCTGGATTTAAGACTAAAGAAGGTTGTCGGTTTTTTGACTTTTCACCTGAAAAGGTTGTTGCAATCACGGAATTTAGAGGAAGATGTATAGTTGCCTGTGAGCATTCTATCTGGGAAATAGAAGAAGATTGTTATGGTGAATTTTTGCAAAGGAAACTAATAAACTACATATAAAAACTAACTAAAGAGGTATCAAGACATACGACCCTCGACTCATCAGGATTGATTCCTGAAGTCGGGGGTTTTTTTATTACATCTGAGCTGCACCGGACAGTGGCAAACCGGGCTACCTATTAGTGGTGATGGGCAAAATCCACTCTGTGACTGCTTCAGAATAAGCAGGATACGTTTTGGCAGTTGAGCGGTAATCAACTGCTTTCTGACGATTTGAATGAAATCGGATACGGCTCACTCTGCCGGTAAAAAGGAGAATAATATTATGGTTGAAGAAACAGTACAACTCGAAGTGAATGAGGAAGTAGAAATAGCCGCAGAGGCTTTAGCTGCTACCGAAGAAACCACTCCCGAAGTACCGGCGGTAGTTGAGCCGGACCCTAAAGACGCCGTTATAGGTCAATTCAGACGGGAACTAAGGGAAACCAGGCACGAGCTTGACCAGATGAAGATTGCCAATAAGCCTGTCGAGAAGTCGCCTTTAGAACTGGCGGCGGAAGCACAGGGCGTTTCGATAGACGATGTCGAAGTTACCGGCAAAGTCTTTCGGGCAGAGCAGGAGTTCCAGAATCGACGTGTTCAGGCTCAGACGCAGGAACAGACTTATGCCCAGCAAAAGCGAGAATATGACGCCGGGCTTTCTTCTGTTCCACAAGCTGAACTTGATAAACTTGTCAATATCGGTGGTCATTTACTCACCGAAGGCGATAAGCGGAACGCATGGGACGCCGGCAAGAACTCAGGCAAGGAACTGGTTCGTTCGCTACAACACAGAATCCAAGAGGCTGGTCTTCAACCGAAACCGAAAACAGTAATTAAACAAAAAGACGAGCCTAAGAAGAAAGAAGAAGTATCCGTCGATGAGACCGAGGAGAAATTCGATCCTATGGTCGAAGCGGCATTCAAGCTGTTCAAATAGGCCCGTCCTGAAGGGACTAAACAATGACAGCATCAGCATTCGCAACAGCGGACCCTCGTACCCAAACAATGTGGAGTACGAAGGTTTTCAAATACGCGTTGCAGAACATGGGCCTCACGATGATGATGGGAGATACTGATGACGCTCTTATCCAGGTCGATAACGGACTTGAGAAGCGCAAGGGTGTCACCATCATATTCGAGAGCAGTTCCCCGATGTCGGGAGCCGGTCAGGGAGATGACGGCAATACGACAGGGAAAGAAGAAGGACTGAAGAGGCGTAATATGTCGCTCGTAGTTCACGAAAGAGCGCACAGTTACGTTTCGGCAGGTAAAATCTCCGAGCAGCGGACATCTACGAATGTCCGAGAAGATGGTAAAAAGGACTTAGGTTCATGGTTCGCAGAGGCTCTTGAAAACGACCTGATTACAGCAGCATACGGCGGGTATAACGAGAACTCGTCCGGTTCGGCCATTGAGACTATCAACGAGGCTTACCCTTCGAGTGACCGCATAAATTACGGCGGTCAGACGCTGGCAGGTGTACTGGAAAATTCAGGGACTTATACGACCGATGCCCTCTTAACGGCAGGGACCACATCACAGAATTACATGGGTACTCTGCTGTTAGAGAAGATTCGGCGTAAATGTATGGCGGCAACGCCGAGGTTCCGCAGGGTCAAGATATACGACCTTTCCAAGTACAACCAGGACGATGCACGCGGCGGGATAGTAGGGCCGCTCGTAGGCCGTTACCTTATCGCTTTCCTGAACCCGCTTCAAATCAAGTCGATTAAGGCTGAGTCGGGAACGATAGGCTGGAAGGCAATGGTAGCCGCAGCCGACAGGCATGGTAATCAGAATCCGATGTTCTCCGGCGCTTCGTTCCTATGGGACGGCGTACTCTGTTACGAGTATGACCGTATCCCGACACGGACAGGAGCCGGTGGAACAACCCTCGCAGAAGGATACCTGCTCGATACAGCGCGTGCAATAACTTCCGATCCCGTAGCAAGCGGCGACATAGTTGCCCGGGCCTTAATGATGGGCGCTCAAGCCCTTTGTTTCGGCTGGGCACAGAAGCTCGAATGGTCGGAAGACTATGTTGACAATAACAAACCCAAGGTCAAAGTTGACTCGATCTACGGAGTCAAGCGTACTCAGTTTAACGCTCATGGTACTTCGACCGCCGGAAGCACAGAAGCAATTTACTGCATGGACACCGAAGTCCTGTCAGACTAAGAAAGGGGCTATTATGTTTAAGAAAATACTTACAAGTTTAATGGTACTGGCCTTAGTCTGTTCGGTATCTTTGGGGCAGCCTAACATCGGCACGGCTTACCACGAAATACAAATCGTGGACGAAATGGGTGAAAATGTTACGGATATTACTTCTGTTGCTATCTATGGT
Organism: Thermodesulfovibrionales bacterium; assembly: GCA_022865525.1. Lineage (GTDB taxonomy): Bacteria > Nitrospirota > Thermodesulfovibrionia > Thermodesulfovibrionales > SM23-35 > JALHSV01. Next base: position 14,830 of record JALHSV010000526.1, on the reverse strand, counting down.
GCAGGCGGAACTACAGAATCGACTATCTACGCAGGCCGTAACAAGACTTTAGCAATGACGAATCCGGTAACGACCTCCTCGACCAATACCACATTATCGAATGGCTATATGTCTTGGTGGGGTCCGGGCAACTACGATTTCAGCATTACGGACGGTACGAATACTCATACTAATTCAGGCCATAGGGACAGGACAAACTCCGAAGGCCGGATTATGTTCCCTTCGTTCCTTCAGTCGATTAGCTCGACAACGTACACGGATGCCCAGACTATAACGCTTGGTACAGGAGCAGATTGGGTTATCAATGCCGGAACTACGGATGACCTGCTCACGTTTACTCCCGCTACCGACGGCGCTGTTTTCAGGGTTGGTCTGTCAGCGGGAACGAAAAGTGCGGACTTGCAGTGGTACACGGCCTCAGGGGTCGGTTTATTGATTAGTGAAAGTGCGAATACGCTCGGCATTACAGGTCTTACGACCAGTATCAATGCGTCTTCGAACTATGATACCAGTATCAATACCGGCACTTCTACCGGGGCGGTAAGTATCGGAAGTTCCACATCCGGCGCGTGGTTAATAGACGGCACATCTACAGGCACTATCAATGCCGACGATTCTATTGCCGTTACAGTGTCCGCCGGAACAATCGGTATTGCCGCGACAGGCGGTGATATTACCATTGATGGCACAGATAGTTCTGTGATTATCCGAGGTACAGAGGAAGCGGCGGATGCTGTCTTGATTACGGCTGATGGTACTGCGGGCGGCGTTCATATCGACTCTGGAACCGGCGATATTACTCTGGACAGCGGGGATGACATTTTCCTTGAGGCCAATACAGGCACAGGAGACGTAATCTCTGTCATTAACACAAAGGGTACTTCCACTTCTTCTATTGTTGTTACATCGACTGTCGGCGGTATCGATTTGGATTCCGCATTAAGCACCCATATCACATCGTCAGAAGAGACCGGGGACGCAATTTATATTTATGCCTCCGGCACTGCCGGTGGAGTTGATATAACTTCAGGGACAGGCGACATAGCATTAGTAAGCACGGATGATATTACATTGACGACTGCTACCGCCGCCGGTGACCAGATTTATCTTCTCAACTCGAACGGTACTGCGGATGACGCTATCTACTTGGCGGCAACGGCAGGTGGAATTACGCTTAACGCAGCGGCAGGCTCGGTCGATATCGAGGCTGTCGGCGGAACTGACGGCGATATTGGCATTAACGCAGGCGATGATATGACTATCACCGCCGCCGGAGACCTTACTTTTACTATTACAGGTGCGATGGTACTGCCTAACGACATCCTCCTTCGGGCGGTTGTTGCTGTTTCATCGGCAGAAGTGCTTGACCTTGCCGATACACCCAAGTCGATAATTGCCTCTCCTGCAGGAACGGACTTAACGATTGAGTTCGTCAGGGCGACTATCGCGCTTGATTACGGTACTGCGGCTTATGCGGAAGCGTCCGCTCCTGACGATTTGGTTTTCAGGTACACGGACGGCAGCGGTGCGATAGTTTCCGGGTTAGTTGACGCTACGGGTTTTGCGACTGCTACAGCGGATTCCATAGTATTCGTTGGTCCGACAGTGGCCTCTGCCGCAGGTGCGGCAGTGGCTTCGGTTGCTGTTACGGAAGCGGCCAGTACCGACCAGGCCCTTGTTTTGCACAATACGGGAGCCGACTGGATAACAGGTGATAGCCCGCTTGTCGTGATTGTCTATTACAGACTGCACACAACGGCTGAACTTGGATTGTAATTTAATTTAATCAGGGGGCGGGCTTTAACAGGCCCGCCTCTTTTAAGGAACAATAAAATGGATAGATTCCAACAGGCAGACAGAAGGGGCATTGCAGCCAATCCGGGCGAACAATACGACTATCCCTACCCCTGGGTTAATCTCGGCTCTTTGACGGCGGCTTTAGCTGCAACCCCGGCGGTAGGGGCAAGAGACAGGACTACTATAGCCGCACTCATAACGGCAGGGACAGTCCTTGAACTTATCCCGCCTAATAACGAATTTGACGGCAAAACGATAATTACAGAGCCTAACGGGGCGATTAGTTATGAGATAAGATTACGTTCGACCGGGGCCGAAAATGACAGCCATGTAGTCGATATTCTGACGGCTTGTAATCCGATAGCAACAGAGCATTACACCCGGAGAGCGACAATCACAGGCGCACAGGGCCAGCAGGCGGCTACAGCCGGTTATTTCCACGATGCAGTAGTTGGAACTAACGAGGCATGGCTGACCGATCCTACAGACGTTCCTGCGGTTGCCCAGGCTAATTATATCGGTTCGTATCTTTTCAATGTTCATGGTGCTGTAAGTATCGTATTCGCGCCGGTCACAATCCCGGCAGGAATACTCTACATCGATGCTCGAAGGTTCTCGTAATGAAAAAGCTGGTAATTGCCATAGTCCTGATAGGCCTTGTGGGCTTGCTCTATGCGCAGCCTGGTCCGCTTAAAGTTTCACTCACTAACCTTACGCAGTTTGTTAATCAGACCGCATGGAGAGTCTTTTATTCCGATACGAATGGCGATGTGACTGAATTGGCTTTAGGGGCTGATGGTACTTATCTAAAGTCTAACGGTGCTGCTGTTGCTCCTACATGGGTAACTCCGGCAGGTTCCGGCGATATATTGGCCGACGGCTCGATTCCGTTCACAGGTACGGAAACATTCGACGCAAGTGCGATATTCAAGAACGGGGCTACAGCCGCAGGCTATATCACCATATACGAGGACAGCGATGATGGCACGAATTTCACGAAGATTCAGACCGTAGCACAGGCGGGGGATATTACATATTCACTCCCTCCCGATGACGGCGATGCCGGCGAACAATTACAATCAAATGGTTCCGGTGTATTGACATGGGAAACGGCAGGTTCTTTTAATTCTACTACAGTTGACGCTACTACATGGTCGGACAATGCTAACGCTGCGAATATCTGGACGTTCGATGTCTCAGGCACAGACCACACAATGACCGCTGGTAATGGCCTGATGACCTTTAGCCATGCAGTAACGGTATCGGGGGCGTTGACGGGGACGCTGACGGGCAATGCGGATACAGTAACTACTAACGCTAATCTTTCCGGTGAAGTAACAAGCGTAGGAAATGCGGCAACAATAGCTGATAGTATAGCTGTTACGAGTTGGAACCTTACTACACCAACAATTACAACCAGTTTAACGACAAATACGCCAACTACCTTAACAGTAGCAGAATTAGACCGGTTGGATGGTTTGGCGGGGATAATTGTAACGGATGCTACCGCAGTTACAGATATTGAAGGTACTGGACTTTCTATTGGCGCTGGAACATTAAACTGGGCAGCGGCTTCAACCGATTTGTCAGATACGGCAGCAATACAGTATGTAGCGGCATTAAATACTTTTACGGAACTTGATACTCAGATAGCGGATAAGACTTTAGTTAATACCGCAGACGGTGCAGCTTGGCTGGGTAATCACGATTTTGGCGGTGCTGATTTAGAGATACCACAAACGACTCCGGCAACTCCTGATGCCGATGGTGAAATTGAATATGATATGGCTGATGGCAAGTTGGTTATCCAGCATAGCTCAGACCATGCGGAATTGGCCGGTTCTACTGATGTGGCATTGACAGGACTGATAAAGTCTTTTTCAGGTACAATATTCGCCCCGGACGGAGTGAATGACGTTATCACAGTCAAGGCGATTAACTCGATTGAGTTTCCGCATGGCGTAGTTATTACGGCGGTTTATCTTGGCATAGCTTCCGATACGACTTACGTCCTGACAGTGCAGAACTTTGACGACTTCGATACTATCAACGGGGCTAATCCGACTATCGATGCGGTTACTTATACGGCTGATACTACAGGAGAGATTATTGACTCGACGCCAACATACGCAACGATAGCGGCGGGCCAGATTATTATGATAAGTATCCCTGTAACGGATGTCGATTGGATACATTTTGAAATTTATTACTATGAACCAGCAGCTTAAAAAACTTGTTATATCTTTGTTCTTATGTTCGGTGGCCTTCGGTCAGATAATTGAAGTAAAATCTAACAAGACTTTCACTGAGCAGATAGGCCATGCCAAAGTTACGATTGGCAATGATAAAGTCTCTACTGAGTTTCAGGCTCAGGCCAAGATGCGGTTCTGGGACGAGGATGATATATGGCTTGAAATGCCAAATGCTAAGGGTATCCCAACTCTTGCAAATGACAAAATATCTCTGGATTTACCAACAGTTAAATATGACTGGTTTAAGGATGGGGATAGCTTAAAGTGGTTGTTTATACTAAAAAGCAAGCCGCTCAAAAATAGTTACTCACTCAAACTTGGCGGTAATTGGCAGGACTTTAATTTCTGGAAGCAGGAAGTTTGGCCAGCCCCTGTCGAGACTTTTTATGAGAACGGCGAAGAATGGCAGCGTAAATATAATTACAACGATTGGAATGTGGTTCAGCGGGCGAGGAAGGTTGAAGGTTCTTATTCTGTCAGGCACAAAACTAAGAGGGGTGATTATGTAGGCGGCAAGCAATACAAAACAGGTAAGGCGATGCACATTTATACGCCTAAAGCTACTGATGCTATAGGTAAGACAGAATGGGCAGACCTTGATATTACAAATGGTGTATATACTGTTACTATTTCTCAAAAGTTCCTCGATACTGCTATTTATCCGGTTATCGTTAATGATGTGTTTGGTTCGATTTATGCAGGAGCGACTAATGGTACTCATAATGGGGGTCAATGCCGAGTTGCTGGGCCATATAGCCCTACTTTTAATGGCAATGCGACATCTATAACGATAAATTTTAACCACACCACCGAGAATGTGGATTTTATTACAGGAATCTACGCCGATAACACCGGTATTGATGGTGGGGCATTACTCAAAGACGGAGCAGGGGAAACGATTTCCGCCGATGGCGAGCATGTCTTTAATCTGGATAGTGCGCTTGCGGTTTTGAGTGCTAATTCTTATTGGCTCGCTTGGAATAAGAACGGGAATAACATTCTGGGTCTATATTATGATGCCGGAGGACAGACAGGGGCGTATGACACTGTTGCATATTCAGCAACGGCAGTCGGGGCTAATCCTTACGCAAAGACAGGCGATTTGGCGAATTACGAAGTAGATATATTCTGTACTTATACGCCTAGTGGTGGTGCGCCGACAGGGCAAGTAATAATGATAAATATGAATTGAGATAAATATGAGTAATGAAATAAGAACAGGATTTACAAGCGGGAATACCTTAACAGCGGTGATACGCAGAAAGTCCGATTTTTTTGTCTGGTATCCTGCTGCTAATGTATGGGAGGCTTTCGGCACAGGGGCCAGAACAAACGCCGACTATGATATAGCGCTTGTGGATAAAGGCGGAGATTGGTATGTGGGAGACTTTGACGCCGACATTACCGATCCTCTAATGTATGACGTAATCCTTTTAATTGGCGGTGTATTCGCTGGTATTCAGGGCCTTGAGTGGAATGGTTCGAGCCGGGAAGAAAACACGAAACAGCTTGCGACCGGCAGAGGATATATAGGAGATTTCAAAGTAAACGATACTCTGTCTTTCACATGGGAGTCGGGGATGATTACGGCTTCCGGAGGTTCGATAAGAGTCTATAAAGACGGCAATACAAGTGAAGTTACCGTCCCGACAGGAGTTACCGAAACCCTTGACTTTGATTCGATAACAGGAAAGCACAAAGTAGAAATAGATTTGAGCGCAAATACGTTCTATTCAAAAAAGAGCGATTACACAGTTATCAGAAAAGACGTAGTAATATTCGGTCAGACGCTGGATTTAGTCATTGCCGAGTTTTCAATCGAACACAGAACACGCAGAGGCTTCGTGCCGGGTGGGTAAAATGAAACAAAACCGCAAAATTAAAAAAGAAGAAATACTCAATACGCTACTCGTTAAGGGTGGGAAGCTCTTTTGGGGCGATAAGGAATTGACTATAGCCCGCAAAGGTGATTCCGGCCCGATGGGGCCTCAAGGACCGAAGGGCGAAAAAGGCGAGATAGGACCACAGGGAGAACGGGGACCAGAGGGTCCGCAGGGTGAACAGGGACCGAAGGGAAATATAGGCGTTGCAGGCCCGGTCGGTAAGCAAGGTTCGGCTGGACTGATAGGACCACAGGGATTACAGGGTGAACCGGGACCGACCGGAGAGATAGGGCCGACAGGTTTACGGGGAACGCAGGGGCCGATGGGAGAAAAAGGGCCGGTTGGTGAAACCGGACAACAAGGGTTGGCCGGGGAAACAGGCCCACAAGGACCACAGGGGGAAACAGGCCTACAGGGACCAGAGGGACCACAAGGACAAAAGGGCGATAAGGGTGAACTTGGTCAAGGTATTCCAGGGCCGCCCGGACCGCAGGGTAAGCCAGGCGTAGCGGCTAATGATTGGTCGATTGTCCTTGAACAGTTAAGCCAGTTAAATAAAAGAGTAAAGGTATTAGAAAATGGCAATAACTAAAGCAGAAATCATTGAGTTCTATAATCAATGCCGTAAAAGCGCCTTAGCTGCTGGCGCTACCGACTTGGACGAGGCCCTCCAGGTCTGTCTGGACGATCTATCTAATCACAACTTCCTGAAATCGTCCGATACTACCCAGACCCTTACGAGTACGAGTACGACACTGGCGTACCCGGCACTATTCAAAAGTCTTATGGACGGCGGGATAATCCTGAACGACGGAAGCTACGACCTTAACCCTCTGACAAGAATTTCCTGGCGGGAATATCGAGAGTTCATGGTCAGCTTCAATTCGGGATTAAGAAGCGTTCCGAGACAGTACGCAGAGCAGAATAAGTTGTTTTATCTATACACACCACCAGGGGCGGCATATACGACAACTATCTGGTTCTGGAAGTATCACGCCCAGGACGTAAGTGCAATAGAATTTTCCGATGAGTTCAGAAATGCCATTAAGTACGGAACGGTCTATTTCAAATCCGCTATGCAGGGCAATATGAAGTACGCCTCGATGTGGCAGGGAATGTATGAACGTGAAAAACAAACGAGAAGATTAACGCAGAACACAGAACCCGGAGTGGTAAAGGGGTAAATTATGAATGAAAAAACTGAACCTTGGTATCAGAGTAAGACGATATGGGCCTCATTGATTGTTATGGCAATCGGAATAATGCAATCTCTTAATATAGGTGAGGTTGGCCCGGTTTCCATAGACGCAATGACCACTGAGAAAGAAACGCTTGTCGAAGCACTAACTCAAATTGGTGTTCTCGTAGGCGGTGCTCTTGCCATGTGGGGAAGATTGACGGCTAAAAAACAAGTAACATTGAAAAAGGACAAGCCATGAAAAAACTGACAATTATAAACAGCATACTCCTATTATTGTTTATTGGTCTCGGCTGGACGTACACCTACGACACCGACACGCCGGCAGGTACCGATGCGCCCTCTGTAATAGACGACCGGATCAGGGAAGTCAAGGACGCTATACAGGAGCGCCTTGCTATCGAGCACGTTTTCGCACTGACCGGCTCGGAGGTTTCCGGGGCGAATACGGGCAAACATTCGGCCATTACCTGCACGTCACTTACATCGACAGGGGCGTTGTCAGGAACGACTATTACAGGCTCGGGCAATGTAGCTATCAATACGAACAAGTTTACCGTAACGGCGGCAACGGGCAATACGCTGGTAGCAGGGACGCTCGGAGTTACCGGAATAGCAACTGTCGGAGACGGGTCTTTGTTGGCTACCTCGGCGGCCCCGACTACTGATGCGATGCTTGCTAATAAGAAGTATATTGACGACCAAGTGGGTACAAAAGAAGCTACTCTTGTTACTCAGGCAACGGCTGGTATTTTCGGGGCATGGACAACTCTGGATACCGCATCGGCTGCATTTACCGGCAATAGTGTTTATCGAGCACAATGTGATGGTATTATTTGTGCTTACGCTGTTTCAGCAGAGATTTCTGGTCTTACCGATGGCAGTAATCCACCAACAACAATAAGACAACTCTCCAGTGCTACAAAGACTAATCTAACAATGCCCGTCCGCAAGAATGACTATTGGAAAATAACAACAACAAACACTATTTATTGGTTGCCAATAGGCACTGGAGGTTGTGTAAAGCAATAGGGTATTAAATGCCAGTAGCGACAGAACAGAAATTTGCTATATTAAGCACTTTTGCTATAGGTTTTAGCATGGCATTTTTTGCAAATAGGAACAACGTCAAGCCAATGCTCAGGCGCATAGCCGTGCCAATGGTGATATTCTCTGGCTGGATGATTTCCATAATGGCATTGCAGGGTCTTAGGCCGGGGAAGTTCTCCTCTTTCGACAGAATGATTTACAACATGAGTGGCTTTGGCCCGATTAGGATGCTGTTTACAATATCTTTTGGCATGGTATCGAGCATTCAATTTGCCTTTTTCGCTGTTGTTATATCGCTTTCTTGCTACTTTACATTTATCTGTCTTGCTATATCTTCTTTTGGCTTTAAGGTGATTAACTCTGCCGTTTGGAGTTTGGGCATAGTGTTTTTTGTATTGCAAATTACATTTTATACAATCACTTCTATATCCATCGCGGCTTGTAGAGTGTTTGTAAAACTCAGAAAGAGGTTTTGTTTCTTTGCAAGTTCGGCAGGTTTTTGTTATGATTTGTTCAGCCATAATCAACTCCTAATTAGTTGGTTGCGGTTAGAGCCAGTTTCCGGCTACATACCGGTCTCTGGCTTGTCTTATTATAGCGAAGGAAGGGGGGCTGTCAAGTGCCAAATACTATGACGGAACGTTCCTTTGCCATATTCGACGATATACAAGGTGTGCGCGAAGATGTGCCAAGGATAAAACTGAACAAAGCGTATTCTGCGGAATCCACGAATGTCATGCTGCGTTACGGACGCGCCCAGCGCATACAGGGACGGCTCAGAGAGCTTCTGGACGGCTCGAATGACAGGGTTCAGGTAACTGACGCTAATCCCATTATCAGGTATCACCGGCACTATTCTTCCGACGGTACGGAATATCTCTTTTGCGCAACTAAAGCCCATATATATTTATGGTCTCAGTCGGCTGGAACATTTACGGCGATGTTCACTTGTTCGGGCGATTGTGTACTTTGGGACATCGTGAGTTTCAAGGGTCTGGTAGTAGCGACTAATTGGGTCGATATGATTCAGGCATGGGACGAAACGACTCCCGGTACCGCTTTTGCTCCGCTGGACTCGGTAAGCGGCCTCGATACTGACGGCGGAGTGACTTATGTAACTAAGGCAAAGTATCTGACAACCTTCGATAATAAACTCATAATAGGATTCACACAGGAGGGTGGAACAACATTCCCCAGAAGGGTACGGGCCTGCTCACTGAACGATGAGACCGACTGGCAGACTACCGGCGGGACGGGCGATTCGTATATTAAAGACTTCTCTGAAGGCTCGGGCCATATCAAGGGGTTCGGGCATTATCTCTCTAATGACGCCAATCTTCTGGTAGTCTTTAAGGACGATATTAGAAGTTCGCATTATTTCATGTGGACGGTCGAAGCCGATGCGGTATTCAATACCGAAAGAATCTCGAATACCGGCGGCTTGTTAGCGACTCATTCGGTGGCTAATGACGTTGAGGGGAATTTATATTATATCGGTGCAGACTACGCTGTCAGGAAATTAAGGTTCGGTGCAATATCCGAGGCCATAGACGTATCGATAAGGAAGATTAACCAGACTTACCAAGATTACATCGACGCCGCGTACCTGAGCGAATACAATCAGATTGCATGGACGATACCCGGTGATCCGGGCTCGACGGGAAACGATAAGGTCATACGATTCAATTTGGACAGGGGGATATGGGAGATTGATAATTTCACCGTCTGCTGCTGGGGTAACTATACCCGGCAGAACTCATGGACTATCGATACGATTCCATATTCCACTATTGACGGTATCGGATGGACAACTATCGACTCGACAGAGGCCATAGCGGGCTTCTCGCTTGACTTATGCTCGGATTACTCCGGATATACCTATGACTACCACGCGGCTGGACTGGACAATCAGGCGGCCTTTACAGCCTCGCTCGTACTCAGTACCGACCTTGCCAATAAAGGGGCGTTGGGAGAATTTAAGCGATGTCAGGAGATAAGGTTCTTCTTTAACCGTAAATCGACAGGCTCGGCTACGATATATTTTAAGGAAGATGAAGAGTCAAGCTGGGAATCTCTCGGTACGATTGATATGACAAACTCGAATAATCCGGCCATAGTAATAGTCGATATGGGCGGTATAGACATACGTTTCAGAACGGGACTTATGAAAATAGAGGCGGCTACAGCCTTTGAATTTCTCGGCTGTATCTTTACTTACGAATACGATGGATGGCTTTAATGCAATTAGGAAGGACTTTAGCATTACCTGATTTAACGAAAGTGCCGGACGGCCCGATGAAGGACTACCTGCACAAACTCCACACGGCATTAGAGAAACAGCACAAGCAAATACATAACGATATAAATATTGCGCCTGTGGTAATAACATTCATCGACTCAGACGCTACGCCAAGCGTTAAGTGGGGTAAGCTGTTTTTAACGAATACCACTGGCCTAACCATTACCCGCTTTGACGATGGAGTGGCGGGGCAGAGGATTACTATTATCTCGAAAGGCGCTATTGTTTTTGACACCTCCGCAGCAACCAGACTAATCGGCAGTTCGGTGGATATAACTACCGCTTCCGGGGATGTTACGGTCTGGGTATGCGAAACGGGAGGGACGACAACCTCGGTATGGCGGCTGATGGGATTCGTAGATGTAAGCGTTGATAATTCGGCAGGGGCGTAATGTGGGAATGTAAACAATACAATATATAGAGGTATAAATTATGGCTATGACAGCATTGACCGGGGCGTTAATAGGTGGTGGATTAGGCTTAACGGCAGGCAGTATGTTCGGCGGCTCTAAGAGTAAGAAGGTCAAGCTCCCCCCTCAGTATTACGCTTCTATGGACGAACTACTCGCAAGGGGCAAGGAAGACGTAAATATGCCTACGCAGGGCGTTGCCCCGTTGAGTGGTATGCAGAATCAAGCGATTAGTATGGGCCAGCAGTTTATCGACAGCCCCGAATCGGCTGATATAAACTACGCTTCCCAGACGTACAGGGATATAGCGGCCCCGGGCGATATTCTCGATAGGCCGGAAGTAAGGGGCATAACCGCAAAAGCTACCGAGGAAGGGAACCTGATGCTGAACAGGCTCGGCAGGGGGATGGTTACACAGGGCAACTTCGGCTCTAATACCGGCAGGGACGTTTTAGGCCGGGGCGTTACAGCTATTCAGGAAAGAATTGCCGGGGCGTTGTCTGAGTACCTGAACGCCGCCGAGAACAGAAGAATGGGCGCGGCCGGCGGCCTCGAAAGGACAGGGGCGGCCAAAGAGACTTCCAAACTAAAGAAGATAGGGACTGCCGTCGATTTAGGTTCTCTGACCCGGAGTATATCCCAACAGATAGAGGACGCTCAATACGGTAAGGCGATGAACGATATTAACTTCAGATTCAATACCCAGCCCCAGATACTATCCTCGATAATGGGTAACTCGGTAGGTAGTGTTGAGGGTGGTGAGCCGTCTATGTTCGCTCAGGCATCCCCGTTGATAGGTTCGCTTTTGACTGCGGCCATAAATGCCGGGGGCAATAAAGGTACTACCACAGGCGATGTAATGAACGCACAAGCTAATCCATATTATTACGAAAATTAGGTGAAATAATGCCGCAGATAGTCGATTTGACCAATCCTCAGGGAAAGTACGGAGGCTCGTTCAATGCCATTGCCGATATTCTCGAAACTATCGGTAAGGTCGAGGGATTAAGGCAGGAACGGTCTTTGAACGCTAAGGTGATAAATATAGTCTCTCAAGGCGGCGGGCCGCAGGAAATAGCACAGGCACTCTCCCAGAACCAGCCTCAATACTCAACGGGCTCAGTAGGCTTCCTGCAGAAGATAGCCAGTAGCTTTGCCCCACCTTCCCAGATGCAGGCACAGGTCGGCCAGGGGCTAATGCAGCAGGCATTTCAGGACCCGCTTGACAGGGAATACAAACAGGCCCGGATAGAATCTACTAAGGCGCTGACTGATAAAAGGTTAAATCCGACAAAAGGCCGTTCATATCAAACATCATGGTTTGACAAAGACGGCAAGAAGCGGCAGGCACTTGTTCCTGAAGAACAATATGGAGAATTTCAAGGACGAATAGAGGCCGAAGGCGGTACGTTAAAAGAGCCGGATTCATTAGAGGACCAGTACCGATATTGGCAGGAAGCTAAAAGAAGGGCAACCGGTTCTGATACGGCCACTGTTCAGTCCCAGATACTCGCACAAGCGACAGGCCAAAGCCTGCCAATAACAAGGGACGTAGAAGGCGAACAGCTTGCCAATGATAGATTAGCTGAAATCCGTAAGAAGATGGGGGTTGGTAAGGCAAAGAAAATAGACGCAGAAATTGAAAAAGCAGGGAGTCAACCACCGCCAGCTACACAACCAAAAACCGCACAACCAGAAAAACAACAGAAAAGAGTATATGGTGTCGATAGTTACCCGCCACCTAAGAATAAGGCGGAGTTTGACGACATTCTCGCCCATATATCGTCTGAGGAAGAAAAAGACCGATGGTTTGAACTGCATTACAAGCCGGAGTACGGGAAACAGAAATGACGGTTGCTGCACCTACCAGAAAAGAATATGAGAAGATAACATTCAGTACGCCTACACCGAATGTCCAGAGGCCGTCCCGACAGGAATACGAAAAGTCGTTACAGCCTTTGCAATACTCACACGGCCCTGGCGATGAGTTTCTAAAGTCTGTAAAGCCTGAACCGCAAGAACAAGACCCCGGCATTTCCGGTGCTTTTGACGTATGGGCTTCGCCTCCTGATTCAGCTATTTGGAAGAGTCCGGGTGCTGAGTTTACAGGCGAATTTGGGGCGGGATGGTTAGAACAGACCAGAGCACCCGCTTTAGCAGGTAAGAAGTTTACACCACCCAAAACGACAGCAGGAAAGATAGGCCGGGCGGCAGGCCAGATGTCCGAGGCCGTTACCGAGCTTATCGGGTTAGGAAGTCTCATGCGGGGCGCTGGCTTAACTACGACATCGCTTCTTAAAAATTCCACTAAATTAGAAGCGGCAGGGATGAAAGCACTTGAAACAGGAGGGTTATTTGTTGCGCACACAGCTACGGATGAAGCTCGCAAGAGAACTGCCGAGGCTATCTACAACGAGGACTTCGGTTCAAGGGGTGGCGAGGTCTTTCTTGAGAGTTTTGCGATGGGGGCAATACTCAGCTTTGCATCTTCTGGTGCAGGTGCTATATGGTCGAAACTCAAGCCGACAGAACAATCGAGAGCGCTAAAGACTCTCGGCCTTAAAAAAGGTGCGACATTAGACGAGATTAACGCCGCCGCCCGTATTCAGGCCCGGAAATTTCATCCCGACAAAGTTAAGGGAATGAGGAACAGCTTCGATAAGGTTATAAACGCAAGGGATACTCTTAGGAATATGGACGCCGGCAACGTCATTAAGGCCGGTAGTAAGCGTAACTTCGTTAATAACATCCAACAGCAGATGGGCGTATCTAAGGATGTAGCTCAGAACGCACTGAAAAGACTTGAGGCCGGAGAATCCATCGAGCAGGTTGACCAGATGATCTCTCAGACCAAGTTCGGGATTAAGCCTTTAGTTACCGCCCCGCCCGAAGCGATACCCGAAACAGCATTAACAACAACCAGGCAAGCCTACGAGGAGGCCACAGTAGCCTCGCCAGTGGCCGAAGTGCCTGCTAAGGGCAAATCCACGAAAGAGGCCCCGATTGTCGATTCTGGCATGATAGAGAGGCCAGTAGCCCAGCCTGCCGAGAAGGGGAAGGCAGAGAAATTGGCAGAACTAATCAAGGCCGAAAAAGAATTAGGTTCTACAATCGAAGAACTTGAAGAAGAACTCCAACCATTAAGGCCCGGCGCACTAAAACTGCTTGAGGAACAAGGTATTACACAATCAGATATTGACAGAGTAAATTCATACAACAAAGCCAAACTTGATAAATTAAAAGCAATACGAGATAAGGACAACGAGGTCATGCAAGTATCCGCTGCTCTGGACAAAGCGTTTGCGGACAACGATTTAGACACCATTACCAGTATCATTAACGATATTAAGGATAGGCCGGAGATTGCTCACGCATTTGCAGGCAAACCACCAAGCATAACTTCAAGGGGCCAAAAACTGCAATATGAAGAACAATTCGACCTGATTAACACAGCCAGACATTTAGAGCATAACTTGCGCATTAGAGCAGCCCAGCCTGCCGAGAAGGGGAAGGTGTTAGACGAAACAATATCACGCGATAGAAATAACATAGCGGCGTTTCTTAAAGATAGGAAAGGTGACTTTGGAACATCTAATAGAATCACTTATCGCGAAATGGTTGATGTCATACAAAAAGATAAAGAATTATCAGTTGACATTGAAGAAAAACCAATAGACCCGTCGAGACCTTTGGGCGAAACAACTAAAGAATATATTGTTAAATTAGATGGGAAGAAATTAAGAACGATACCAAAAGAAGTTTATGATTTAGCCCAGCCCCCCCAAGCCCCGTCTGAAGCTATTAAAAAAGCCATAGCTCCGTTCCAGAGGGCAGTAGCTCCAAAGGTAGAGAAGGCCAGGCAGGGCGGCTTCCTCAGTTTGCCACGAACACCAAGCCCGGAGGCATTGCGAGAAGGCGCAGAAAAGATTTATCAGAACGCT